>NZ_BAAHAR010000019.1:0-130780 GCF_054777395.1 Nocardiopsis oceani | reverse complement strand
GCACGGTCAGCCGCGTTCGTCACGTTCTTGAGTATCTCGCGGGTGAGCGTGATCGCGAACGCCAGACCAAGGGCCAGCCCGGGTGGTGTGCCCCGACCAGCGACAACAACCTAAAACAACGGTATTGCAGCAGGGCCCTGCGCCCCCTTGGTCACGGCAACAACGACATTCTCCTGCCGCACCCCCGAATCTGCGAATACACTAGCGCGATTCTCGAAAACCAACAGGCTGTCAAGGCTGACCTGTGCGAGCAGCCACTGGCGAAAAGACGTGAAGTAGACGCCGTTGGCCCAGGACCGGGGCACGATGACTACCGCTTGCCCGCCATCTGCCAGGGCTTGCACACTGTCGGCCCAGAACGCGGCGTAGCGGTTCGGGTGTCCACGGATCGGCGAGCACTGCTCTTACGCTCCTCGCTTTTCCGGGCGAGTTTGCCGTACGGCGGATTGGCAATCACCAGGTCGAACGGTCCGCGCATCCGGGAGTCGCTGGCGGTGAGGAAGTCTCCCTGAACCAGCTCAGTCTCCACTTGCCCATACCGCTCACATTCAGCCAGGGACTCGGCCAGGTGCGGAGCCAAGTCCGGGTCTACCTCGACCGCGGTGACGTGGACTGAGAGTTCAGGCCGCTCAGTACGCAATCGGTGAACCACAGCAGCGGTGAGGGAACCCGTCCCCGCCCCCGGGTCGAGAACACGAACCGTCCCGCTCACAGCATCCAGACGCAGCATCCCGGTCAGGAGGTCACCCGTGACAGAGGGCGTGAAGTGCTGCCCAAAGGCTTCTTGAGTTGCGGGGTCGAGCCCTCTTTGGGCGATCTGGCGACGAGTCTCGATAGCGCTACGGATGTCCACCAGGTCAAGTTAGCGGCTCAGCCCCGGCCCCCGTGCGTGGACCGTCCATCCGTGCGCTGCTCAGGCCAGAGCCAACAGCGACCGCGTGAGCGCTTCAGCAGCGTCGTCCTTCCCGAGCAGCACCCCGTGCAGTTGCGCGTCGGCGGTGTGCACCAGCAAGGCGGCCGTGCGCTCCGGGTCCGATCCGCCTCGCCCGCACCTGCGCAGGTGCGCGGTCAGCCCTTCGGCGACGGTCCGGTGCAGCTCCTGGAGTCGGCGCACACCCTCTGGGACGCGCGGTGCGTGTGCGTGCATCACCTCGTGCAGCACGGGCCGGTCCTGGTGCAGCAGCACCACCTCTTCCGCGAACGCGCGCACCGTGTGCTCCCAGTCGGCCTGCGATTCCGCCAGCCTCGCGAACAGGGCGGTCAGCCTCGCCTCGGCTTCGTCCAGGTGCCGCTCCGCCAGCACGTACAGCAGTGCCCTCTTGTTCGGGAAGTACTGGTAGAGGGTGCCCACCGAGTACCCGGCCCTTTCAGCGATCCGGTTCGTGGTGGCGTCCAGCCCTTCGGCCTCGAAAACCTGAGCAGCCGCTTCCAGGAGCACGTCGACGGTCTCCCTCGAGCGCTGCTGGTGGGGCAGTTTCCTGGGCGTATCGATGACGCGTCCAATGCGAGTTGTCAGGGCTGGCCACGGCACAGAGGATCGTGGCATGACCCATTCTTACACCGCCCATCTCCCCGAGGCACTGCGTCCGGTGCCCCTGCCCCGGTGCGAGTCCACCTGGTGGCGCCGCGCAAACGAAGTCGTGCACGTGGAACGGGTGGGCGAACCCGACGCGCCGGTGCGTGCCGTGTTCCTCCACGGCGCGGGGGGCCATGCCGGGCTCCTGCGGCCCTACGCCGAGCTCCTCGCCCAGCGCGGGGCGCAGTGCGTGGTCCCCGACCTGCCCGGTTACGGGCGCACCATCGTGCGCCGCCGTGCGGCGGTGCGCTACCCCGACTGGGTCGCCGCCGCCACAGACCTGGTCCTCCGCGAACGCGAGTCCCACGACGGCACGCTGCTTCTCGTCGGTGCCAGCGTGGGCGGGATGCTGGCCTACGACACCGCCACCCGTACCGGTGCCGCCGACGCCGTCGTGGCGACCTGCCTGCTGGACCCCGGTGATCCGGCGGCCCGTCGCGTCATCTCACACCACCCCCTACTGGGTAACCTGGCGCTTCCGCTGACCCGAGTGGTCGCCGGGCCCCTCGCGGGGGTTGCCGTGCCGATGCGCTGGTTGACCAATATGCGGGCGATCAGCAACCGCCCGGAGCTGACCGAACTGGTGCTCCGCGACCGCCTGGGCGGGGGCAACAGCATGCCGCTGGGTTTCCTGCGCAGTTATCTGGAGTACAGCCCGCCCGTGGAACCCGAGCAGGCGAACGTTCCGGTCGTCCTGGCCCACCCCGCCGAGGACCGGTGGACGCCCGTGGAGGTCAGCCTGCCGTTCTACGAGCGGTTGGCGGGTCCCAAACGGCTGGTGATGCTCGAAGGGGCGGGACACATCCCCGTGGAGGAGCCGGGCCTGGGCCAGCTGATCGAAGCGGTCGTGAACGCGGTATCGCTCGAGGGGTAAGGGGTTCGGAAGGTGGAGTCGGTGGCGACACCGTTGTTTCAGGGAGTGAGCCGAAGCCCCTACTGGTGCTCGCGATAGCAACCCATACGGATTCACCACGGGCCCACATCATCCGGTCCGGTTCTGCAAGTACACAGCGTCACCCAAGGTGCCTCTTGGCCGCCTAAGGCGATCGCTGCAGCTTGCGGTGCAGGAAATCGGTCTGGGCCGCGACGGCCTCTTTGAAGAGGCGGCTCTCCGGATACAGCAGCCCGAAGTGGCCACCGTCGGTGTCGACCCACTCCTTGGGTGCGACCAGCGAGTCGTACACCTGTCGCGTGACCGCCGGGTTCGCCTCATTGATCTCGTCGTCGGGCGCCACGATCAGGAGGACCGGGCAGGCTACCTGCGGAGCCGCCAGCCCGGCGTGGAACGGTGGTGCCTCGGCGGGGACGGCGAACGTGGCCTGGTTCTGCCAGCCGCTGCCGAACCGGCCGCCGAAGTCGACGAACCAGCGGTACGCCTGGATCTGCGGGAGGAAAGACGGGGACTGGGGGTCAGCCGACACCACCGGCAGCGGGCCGACCGCATCCTCGGGAGCCGCCAGCACGTCCCCGTCCAGGAGACGCCGCTTGATCTTCAGGAAGATCGCACCGTCCGGATCGTCGGGCACACCGCTCTCACCGAAGGCGGGGGCCTGGCCGACCACGGCGCTGACCCGGTCGTCCGCGGCCGCCACCACCAGGGCGGCGTCGGCGCTCAGGCTGTCGCCCCACAGCGCGATCGGACCGGACGGCCCGAGGCTGCTGGCTTCGAGGTAGTCCATCGCGTCCCGGTAGCCGGCTGCCTGGAGCCACGGATTGGCCTGCTGACGCGGTTCCCCGTCGCTGGAGCCGAAGTTGCGGTGGTCGTAGGCCAGGACCGTGAACCCGGCATCGCACAGCGCTTCGGCGTAGCGGTCCATGACCATGGGGATCGTCGCCGTGAACCCGTGGCTCATGACCACCGCCGGGTGGTCATCGGATTCCTTGGCTCGGTAGAGACGCCCCCGTAAGGTCGCTCCCTGCGACTGGAACGCCGCTGGCTGGTAGTCGATGGCCATGAGAATCACAGCTCCCGGGTCACTGATGAGGACGGGATGGGCCAGCGGGGTCGGCACGGCCGAATTTGGGTCGACCGGAGCGGCTCAAGGAGTGTGACCTGAGTCACATATCCGACGCTACCACTAGCGGGAGCGGCAGAGTCGGGGTTCGCGCCCTGTCTCAATACCTCTGAGGCGGCCCATAGCCTGGTTGCGGACCGTAACCGGGAGGCACGGGGACCTTCCGGAAGTAGTCCCGCGCGCTGGCGCGGCAGGCGAGGATCAGGGCGAAGAGGACGATGAAGAACCCGATGATCCCGAACGGGTTGCCGCCGGTGAAGTTGGCGAACTGCATGAGCATCATCAGGCTGTACAGCACGATCATGCTGATCCGCACCCAGCGCGCCCCCGGCTTGCACTGGACGGCGAGCACGATCAGGAAAGTCCCCGTGGCGAAATGCGCCAAGGCGTAGCCGACCCCATACGGCCCTCCCCCGACCGAGTAGAAGCGCACCAGGGCGCTCAACAGCGTGAAGACGGCGAAGATCCACAAGAGCACCCGCTGAACCCGCACCGAGCGCGGGGGTTTCTCGCCGTACAGGCCTGGCGGCAGTGCACTCGGCTGGTCGTAACCCTGGTGCGGGTACGGCGCCTGAGGGTGGAACTGCTGCTGGGGGTGGAACTGCCCCTGCGGCTGCTGGTACTGGTAGCCCCATGGCTGGGGATACTGACCGTGGTCTTCCGGGTTCTGGGGGTTCTGTTCGTAGGACAACGCGTTTCCTCAGGATGGAGAAGTGGGGGTCGCTCTGGCATACCGCCAGGACGAGGGGTAGAAGAGCGGAACCGCGGTCAGCACGGTGAACGGGATGGCCTGCAGTACCGGCGGTCCACCGAACCCGAAGAACCAGAAGTTCAGCGCCACGATCGCGACGCACAGCCCAGCGATCGCGTAGAGCACCGCCCGGCCGCCCTTGCGCAACAACAGTCCGCAGGTGAGAGCTGCCGCACCGGGAACCATGAGCCAGATCGCGAGGAGCGCGTCCCACGCCCCGAAGAGGTGGACGTTGTCCCAATTGATCAGGCTGGGGAGCATCAGGACGGTCCACGCAGGCATGAGGAAGAGCATCACCCGCTGGATCCGGAGTTGGATGGGCATCCTGGGCGCGTCCGGGCGCGGCGGAGCTCCGAATCCTGGAGCGTGCGGCCCCCTTGGTAGGGACTCCTGTGGCCTAGCACCCTGCTGCTGCGGGCCATGTGGAAGAGGGCCTGGCGGCCGACGGGCCGAGGAGTTCGTGCCCGGGGGAAGGGAGTTCGGAGGCGGGGGAATGTGAGGCTGTTCGGACATCACTGCCTTGCCATGGAGGATGAGGGGTTCGTGGGGCCAGCGTTGGCCTCATACAGGGTCATACCGACGCCCGAACCGGATTGTCAGTAGGCTGCGTAACCGCGCTGGGGGCCAGAACCGCGCCTGGAGAAGAACTCACGCGCGGTGGCGCGCAGGGCCAGGACCAGCCCGTAGATCGGGAAGAACAGGCCGATCAATCCCCAGGGATCACCGTTGAACATGCGGCCGACCTGCAAGAGAATCATCACGCTGTACAGCACGATCATGACAACCTGGACCCATTTGGCCCCGGATTTGATCTGGATGGCCAGCACGGTTATCAGGGCGCCCAACAGGAAATACGGCATCGCATAACCGATCCCGAAGGCCCCACCTCCGGCCAGCACCATCGACCATATAGCGTTCCCGCACATCATCGTGGCCATGATCCACAGCAACACCCGCTGCGCACGAATCGAAAGCGGAAGCTTCTTCGAAAAATTCACTTAAATCTTCATTTTTACTATACCAAAAAGGCCATCTGGAAAATCCGAATAATCTTATGCGCGAATTAATTTACAATCTCAACACTGAATCCGATCGAAACTTTTGGAAATTGGCGTGAATCTTATTTTTTCGATACCATTGATATTCCTCCCATTGCGAGTGAAAACAAGCGGGCGAGAAGACTGCGAACTTCCGGGTCCTCATCGATTCGTTCTAGCGATTCGAATCTTTCTGGAGTTAGGTCGATCGTGACAACACCTCCAGAATTTTTGCTATCCAAGGCAGAGAACAACATCAGGCAGCGGTATGCCCGCACTACACCTCCACGCTCTTCGCGCATCAGCGACTGAAGCAAAACAGGCTTTTCCTTGACCTGTCCACGCAGTTCGTGTACCGATGTCCATCGAGTGGCCCAGCCTTTCTCTTCAGCCTCCAATTGGATTGCGATCAATGTTTCAAAATCTATTTCACATATACGAAAATCAGGACCATTGAAGTAAATGGCACTCACGAGAGCATCAGTCCTCACCGAAGACATCTATTCGAATTGATGTATTGGGATCTATGCGCCCATCGTCGATTCTTGCTTGAAGCTCATCCCATCGGTGGTGCCCGCCAAGAATAGTCCCCCCAGGCGAGACAGCGATCCCATCGCCTTCTGCGGCATTATTAATTGAATCCAGAAGTTCATCATTACTAAGTTCTTCATGATACCATTGCGAAGCTGGATCTCGAGTCGACTGTCCCTCACTATATTTGCTGGCGAGGTCCCCGGCATTCTCGTGGTGCGGTGACCAGTCACAGTCCCCAGAGTTATGGACAAGTACAGGAGTTTCTCCTGCCAACACATAGTACGTTTGCAGGTCCTGGACAGTAATGTTATGGACGGGCTGATGTAGCCTTGCTTGCACGTCAACTGCGCTGACCTGCATCCAAACGCCGGATGAAGTCTGCAGCCAACTCCCTGGCTCCAGGTCGATCGCGTCCGTCCAACCCTGGTCCGGGACCCAGAATGGGTGGTTGTCCGTGGCTGTCACAGTGCCCGGCTCCCCCGAGCCATCGTCGACCTCCACCTCCACCAAGGTCTTCTCTCCGCCACCAGATATCAGATGGGTGACCTCGCGCTCGCCCTCTTTCCCGGTTTCGAGGTCGTGCGCGAGAACACGGTCTCCCACAGCCACGAGCTCGATGGGCTTCGCGGTTCCGTCGGCTAGGAGGACAAGGGTGCCGGGGACGAAGCTGTTATGACAGTCATCCCTGCCTCTGCGGTCATCGTTGTTCCCCTGGGAGGACCGGCCGCTGTCCCCCAAGAGCCGGAGGGGCTTCAGATATGCGCCTCCGAACATCGTCGCCCCGTAGCCAAGATTGTGACCCAACCCGCCAAAGAAGCCATGCTCCTCAAAGTTCTCTACGAACGGGTCAGTCAGGGATCCCCACATTCCCCCAAGGGTTCCCATGGGATCATTCCAGAGGTTCGTGGCCCCCTCCCACGTATCTGACCAAGACTCAGCGAACCTCTCGCTACCGCAAAAGTGCAGATGACACCCCAACTCCTCCAGGGAGTCAGCCGCCTCACCTATCCCCTGCGCAACCCCGTTGTAAGCAGTACATTGCACGAAAGCCCAGACACCGCATTCCAGGCGACCGTCTTCGTCAATCCCAATTCCCCAGAATCCGCGATCTTTATGACGCTCCCACTCGTCAGCAAGGGACCAGGCTTCTTGAGTTACATAATCAGTGTCACCATCGAAGAAGGCAGTGCCGACGGTTCCTTCGTGCTCCTCCGGATCGTAAGGCGCGGGGTCGACATCGATCGGATCTCCCGGTTCAGTCGAATCTTGTGACCCCTGATCGGCAGAGCCAACTTCGCCGGGTTCCTCACCTGGCTCTTCTTCCAGGGTTCCCGAGCCTCCTGGTTCCGCCCCGGGAGCGTCTTCGGAAATGGATTCACCTGCCCCGAGGGCATCGCCAACGGCATCACCAACACCATCGCTGATGAGTCGGGGCAGACCAACCAGGAACAAGGACGCTGCGACCGCTGCCACCAGCACAATGACGGCGGCGTATTCCACAAGGGAGGCTCCGCGGTCGGAGTCATGAATACGGCGCAACACGTGAGAGATCCGCTCACAGGGGGACAGAGGGACCACAGAAGATTAGTAGTCAGGCACCCACTGTGAGCAATGCCCCGCGATGGCCGAAACTGGCCAGTAGCCATAGATGCGGCACTGAAGTGCGGATACGGAGAGCAAATACCTCATCACAGGCGAAGAGAGGAAATTTGTGTGGTATGCAATCCTACTGGGTGGATCTCCGTAGCTTCCAAGTAGTTCGAGCTACTTGATATTCCGCCAGGTCACCGACCATTTCGACCGGTAATCCGATCAGCCCCGCTCGCTTTTCGGGGGCGTTCCCGCCTTGTGCGCGGGTCCGGTGCTCTCCTGGGCGACGATCGTGTCGAGCTCTCGGCGGGCGGGACCGCTGACCGGGATCCGGCGCCACCACCAGTCCGCGTGCCCGGCGGCGTCGGGATCGGCCAGGGCCAGGCGCCCGTCCCCGTCCTCTTCGGTGAGGGCGCGGAACCGCTCGTCCACGTCGGCGACCGCGGCGTCCACGCCAGCCGTGCGCTCCGTCCCGAGTTCGTCGAGCCCCCGTTCGACGAAGTCGCGCAGGAAGAGCGCGGCGATCACGTCCTGGATGCCCCAGGCGGTCGGGTCCGTGTCGGGGAGCGGAAGATCAGCCGCGAGCTTGCGGACATGCAGGTACCAGGCGCCCAGCAGGCCCAGGAGTTCGAACTCGTGGCCGGTGGGGACGCGGACCGGGATCCGTTCGAGCCGGTTGAGCTCCTCCGGCGCGAAGAAGCGGAGGAACCACTCGCCGACCTCTGCCTCTGCTTCCATGACGCCCCTTCCGAGCAGACACCGCTGCGCGCCCCGTGCGCAGGGCCCCTTGAACTCTTCCACCAGCGGGCCGCGGGTGGAAGTCCCGACCGCCAAGCTTCACCGCGCCGACACACACCGGCGGGACTCCGGGGGCACGGGGTGCAGCGGTCAGGTGGAGGGGTCGGTGGGAGTCCCGCCCCCGTAGTGGTGCAGGCCCTTCGCAAAACCCGGCAGCGGGTCCGCGCTCGAGGTCGGCGTGTGGAACGGTACGCGCGATGCGGCTCGCGCATAGCCGTTCTTGCACGAGCCGCATAGCGGTTCTTCGACGGGTTAGCGACCGTCCGAAGCACAGGGCGAGGGGTGTCCGAAACAGGGCGACCACCCTTGCCCGAACGGCAAAAGGGGTGTCTGTGTACCTTCTGACCCTTGCTCGGGAAGCCCGGGCGTGTCGGGCTTCCCGCCTCGGAACACCTGGTCGTTCCGCCCTGCTGGAAGACCCCGGAACTTTCTCGGGAAACGGCCCCACAGTGGTGGCACCCGGTGTACAAATGACTGCGGAGGGGGACGCACGGACCCGAGGTGCTGGGAGGGGCCCCGGGTCCGCTCCTCAAGCGCCCTCGGCAGCCCGATCTCATGCCGGGCCACAAGGGGGAGTGCCCGGTACTCCCATCGGGCTTCTCCGAGGGCCACCTGGTGCGGCCGACGACGTTCGGTCGGCCGCACCAGCTCCGTAGCGAACTGGGAGCGGGCCCAGCTGGGCTACCAGCACGCGGCAATCTCAGCGGGCGGGATTCCCGGCGGGCGACGTTGTCCGTGGGCCAGGCTCAGCTACCGCCACCACCACCGCCGCCATCGCCGCCCCCTCCTCCTCCGCCACCGTCGCCACCGGTACCGCCGCCGTCACCGCCGCCGGCTCCCCCGTCCACGTTGCACGCCCCCGCAAAGCGGCAGAGAGCGTCCCAACCGAACTCGGAGAGCTCCGATCCCTCCCCCGAGCCGTCGCCGCCCGAGTAATGGCTGCCCGAATCATGGCCGTCCAAGCCGTCGCCTTCCCCGTACAGGATGACCGCCCGCGTGGCGGGGTCATTGGAAGCGTCCTGACCGAAAGCCCTCGGCGGCACCTGCCGTCCCATCAGGCCAAGCCCCACCACCGCCGTGTAGCGCAACGCGGTCTCCCGGTCCATCGCACGCCCCTCGGCCTCACGGAGCTCGTACACCTCCTTCGCCTCGCGCGCCACACTCTTGCCGGCCCGCGTCAAGGTGGAGATGTTCTTGCCGTCGTCCTCCGCGTAGTGGAACCAGGCGATCCCGCTCGTCACCGCCAGAACGATCCCCAGAAAGAGCACGAAGAGCGCCCACCCGCCGACCTCCGGGAGGACCTCGAGTGCGATACCGGCGACCGTGGTGAGGATGCCGAGGAAGGTCAGGACCGTCGCGATCACCCCCGCGTCCTGACGGTCGGCCAGCGTCTCGGGGAGTTCCGGCGACTGGGTGAGCAGACGGCGTTCGGCGAGCTGTTCCCGAACCCAGGCGATCCCCTTGGGAAAGGCCGCGGCCCGCACCAGCCCCAGGGCGGACAGCCCGGTCCGGCCCTTGAACGCCTGGACCAGTTGGCGCCGGATCGGGTCCTTCTCGCTCGTGGAGGGGGTTGAGGGCCCCACGAGGACGAAGGTGCCGCTCTCCGCTTCCCGCCGGATGCGCCCGGAGAGGAAGAGGTCCATGAGCGCGACCTCGCCCATCCGCGTGGAGCCATCGACCAGGTAGCCGAGTTCCAGTGGGGAGAGCTCGCCGGGGGTAGGCGGCTTCTCCGGTTTGGGAACCGCTGCGACTGCGGAGAGGACCCGCCTGTTCCCGGCCCGCACACTGATGAGCGGCCAGGAACCGATGGCAGCGCCGAGCAGCCCCCCGGCAACAGAGCTAACCAATGTGGTGACCAAGCGTCGGACCTTTCTGTGCAGCGCCCCGGCGGGACAGCCCCGGAGACCCTGGTTGGTGTCTTCGGTGAGGAGAGAGGGGGCCTGGGGCTGATGGGTAGGTGTGGGGTCGGGGTGGGTTCGATGTGGGGTCTGTGTGGGGTCGGACTGAGTTCGTAGACATACGTCGGGGGTGGAATCCGAGCCGGGGGTGAACCCGGTGCCGGCTGTGGCACGGGGGACTCGGTGCGGGTGGCTGGCGGGACCTCGTGGTGGGTTGGACTGCCGCCGAGCAGAGAAGGTTCGGCAGCGGCACGGTCTTCGTGGAGCAGGCAAGTAGGAGAAAGGCGGGTACAGCAGTCAACACCACGCCCCGTAAGACCACGGTGAGGGCGCGGCTTGCCCAGACCAGGTCAAGGGCTTGTGATCGCTGCTGAACGTACGGCTTCCCGGCAGGGGACAGAATCGTACGAGAACCGAACAATTCGACCCAAGAGAACGGCGAAGCGGTGGTGGCCTGGTCTTTTGACCCCACTCGTGACGTTCGACCGGGCTGCGTGCAATCATGGTGACTCGTTGAACACCGATCGTGACCCCGGACGGCGGCAATCGTGCGCGGATATGGCTGTGACTACCTGCTTTCACCTGGGACTTCGCCAGAGTCTCCAGAGAAGCAGCTGCGTGACCAGGCACAATGCGAAACGCAAACCGGCATGGCCACATCCGGTCAGGACCCGGGCTAGCACACCGCTTCATATCCGATAGTGGAGTTTCGTGGGTTCACAGGACTCACGACGAGCACCAAGGGTGAGCCCGGACCCCAGGCTCACAGACAATCGACCACAGAGAAGTGGCGTGTAACCCCCCTTCCCCCAAGGAGCTACCCCGTGAGCAATCTGCAGAAGTTCCAGGCGACCCTCTTCTCGTTCTTGCTGCCCAGGAGCAAGAACGACAAGGGCGCCGGGATTGTTGAGTATGCAGCCATCCTGATCCTTGTGGCAGCTATTGCCGTAGCGGTGTTCAATCTTGGCCTTGTCGAGCGGATCAGCCAAAGCATTGGGAATGCTGTTAGCGAAGTTACGGACGGACCCTAGTTTCACTTAAAATGAATTTGGCTTCCTCGAGGCCACAACTTCAGGGTACGCCGTGTAAAACAACGACAAGAACTACAGAAGTACGCTCCTAGAGGTTCATTGTGAAGCAGAGCAACCAGAGAAATGGGAAGATCTTGCCAGTCAAATCCCCACCTTCCCAGGTGAAAATGCGCAGCATGCTTCCTCTAGGGGCAGCAGCAGCGACGCTACTCCTCGTCACCTCTGGTTGCGTCACGCCCACTGACGAAGCCCCAGACGACACAGCAGAAGAGACTGCTGAACCTCCTGAAAACAACGAACCCACCGATGAATCGGATGATGAACCTGAGGTCTTGGCCAGCTCTATAGCCACTTCCACAGACCTCGGCTCCGAGCTGCAGATCGACATCCAAGCCTTAGATAGACTTGAAAACAATCTTCTAAGGCTGCAAATTGGAATCACCAATAACTCTTCCGAAAGCTTCAGGCTCGGCTGGGGACTCGCAGAACAAGAGGATGAGCAATCAGCGAGCGACATCAGTCTTATCGATGACGACAACCAACAACTCTATGTGAGCTACGACCAAAGTGGTGGCGACTGCTTCTGTGAAGCCCTGGACGGAAGTATCGATGGTGGTGACACCGAGACTCTCTGGGTGATGTACCCAGAGCCCCCGGCTGATGTTGAATCCATGACCATCATCACCCCCCTGACACCCCCCATGTTCGACATTCCAATCGGTATATCCTCAGAGTCCGTTGAGAACGAAAATCTCGCAGATCCCGAGATCATTGATCTCACAATGATTTCTGACAACCTTGACGACCAGACCGGTCGCACGGAGGGAAGTGACGAGGTAAGCATCATCCTCTCGTCCGACGTCCTTTTCGAAACCAACAGCTCTGACCTGAGCAGTGACGCCGAGGAAGTACTGGAGCAGGTCGCTCAAGAACTCGATGACGTAACCAGTGAAACCGTCAGCATCGATGGCCACGCCGACAACACCGGAGACGATTCAGTCAATGTCCCGCTGTCCGAGGATCGCGCTGAATCGGTGGAGTCAGCGCTGGATGACCTGGTCACCAGAGAAGGTGTGACATTCGAATCTGAAGGACACGGGTCTGCCGACCCCATCGCCGATAATGAAACTGAAGAAGGACGTGAGCGCAATCGCCGTGTTAGCGTCACGTTCGAGGTCTAGGGAGAGAACATGAGCAGAATATTTCGAGCTCTTGGGCTTACGACGCTTGCTGCCACACTTTCCCTGGCTACCGCCTCAAGCGTCCTTGCGTCCAATGCCCCCCAGACTGGAAGCCTTGACTCACTGGGAGCCGCGTCCTCAGTGGCTGAAGTTTCTGCTGGCATAACAGCAGAAGCTCATTTGGCAGAGCGTAACGAACGTGGAAATCTTGTATCCATCACCTGGAGCCTCGAAAACTCAACAGATGACGCAGTGAATATTTCATGGCTTTCGGGCACCTCCTACATGTATGACGGACCCTTTTACTCAGGCGTTACAGCTGAGTCAGCGGATGGGTCTCAGAGGTTCCACCCTGTTATGGATGGAGCTGGAAACTGCGTTTGCTCCGGTATGGTTTCCGCTGATTTCAAGGAGAGGCTGCAACCAGCTGACAAGGTTGCTTACTGGTCAATGTTCTCTGTTCCGGAAGACGTTGATGAGGTCACCCTTGAGATCCCTGAGTTCGAGCCCATCGAAGATATCCCGATCTCCTAACGCCCCACAGCCCCACCAACTCCCCCACTGACACTCCTGGCACCCCTGGAGGCGGCGTTGACCACCCCCCACCGCCCCGAGCTCGGGGATCCGAGACGGCCCTCGTCCAACCGGCCACCCAGCCGTTTGGGCGATCGTGACCGTCCTCCCCGGGTCACCAACCGGCGGGACAACGCCCTGCGCTGGTTCCGGCCCGCACGTCGAAGCGACCGGGACCGCGGGGCCGGGTTCGTCGAGATGGCGGCGGTGACCCTCCTGGTCGCGGCGATCATGGTGGCCGTCTACCGCCTGGAGCTGAGCAGTCAGTTCAACGAAGGGGTCCGGCAGATGGTGTGCCTGGTCCAGGGCCCCAGCTGCGGTGACGAGACCTGGGTCGACGCCGAACGTCCGGACGAGCCCGAAGAGTACGAGTGGGGCGGCAGCGGCGAATCCAACGTCGTCGACAATCAGAACATCGGGATGCAGCAGGCCGAGAACGAGTTCAACTGGAGCGGCCAGGAGTGGACCTGTCTGGACAACCTCTGGAGCCAGCAGTCCGCCTGGGACCACAACGTGACCGACCCGGACACCGGCGCAAGCGGGATCGTCGGCTTCAACCCCGCCCGGCACGGGGACATGCCCGACGGCTTCGAGGGAAGCCCGGCGACGCAGATCGACTGGGGCCTGAACTACATCGACCAGAACTACGGCACCCCCTGCGCGGCCTGGTCGTACTGGCAGAGCACCGGCAGCTACTAGCAGTCGGCGCAGGGCGTCCGGGCAGCTGAACCGGACCGGCGGGCAACGGGACATCCCGGTCGCGGAGACGACTTGCCCCACACCTCCGCTGAATCCATCCCCGGGGCGATGCTGAAGGCGCATCGCTGTGCGTGGCGTGCGGGCCGAAGAGTGGGATAATCCAGTCAGACCTCGGGGCGCGCCGCGCTCCGAGTCTTTTGGTTATGACACTTCTGCATACCGGCCTGGACCTGCCCGGGCCCGTCGTCGCCCGCGTCGCGACCGCCGGAGACCACACCGCTCTGCGAAGCCTCTGGTTGCTGTTCCGGCACCACATGTCCGGATTCAACGCCGCGCTTCCCTCAGCAGACGGCACCTACCGCTCCGACCGGCTCGACTACGCCCTCAGCCCCGAGTATCCGGCGTGGCAGGCGTGGATCCTCACGGCGGGCGAACACCCCATCGGTTTCGCCGTCACCCGGGCGCTGGACCAGCCCGTGCGCGTCCTGAACAGCTTCTTCCTCGTCGCCCCCGCCCGCCGCGGCGGCCTCGGCACCCAGTTCGCCCGCGCCGTGGTGTCAGCGGCACCCGGCGAGTGGGCGGTGGCCTACCAGGAAACGAACCGCGCCGCCGCCGCGTTCTGGGCCCGGGTAGCCGCCGAGTGCGCCCCCGAGTGGCGCCGCGACCGGCACCCGGTCCCCGGCCGTCCCGACCTGCCACCGGACACGTGGAACGTCTTCACCTCGGGCTGAGAGGCCCCGGGCCGGTCACTGTTCATCGCTGCCTTCTTGCTAGGCTTGCAGGACCCTTTGGCTGCGTGTGTGCCGGGGATCTGCGGACAAGAGCTTGCCCTCCGGCCGCGACCCGTACCCGGGAACGCCGGGCGATAAAATACCGCCATTGCCAGCCCGCCCTTGGGGGCAGCCATGGACATCGGAATATGCCTGCCGGTCGAGGTTCCCGGAGTGACCGGCCCGACCATGATCGACTGGATGGTCCGGGCCGAAGAGGGCCCGTTCCGGACGATCGCGGTGACCGACCAAATCGTGTCCCACGACTACGACAGCCTGGCCACCCTGGCCGCCGCCGCGGCGGTGACGATGCGGGTCCGTCTGATGTCGGTCGTGATCGCCGGGCCGACCCGCACTACCGCGACCCTGGCCAAGCAGGCGGCCACCATCGACGCCCTCTCCGGCGGACGCCTGTCCCTCGGGCTCGGCGTCGGCGAGATGGTCGACGACTTCGCCGCGGTGGGCGCCGAACTGCGCGGTCGGGGCAAGCGGTTCGACGAACAGCTCGCACAGCTGAAACGCATCTGGGCAGGTGAGCCGATGGGGCAGGACGGCCGGTCCATCGGCCCGCCACCGGTCCGTAGCGGCGGTCCCGAGCTGCTGCTCGGTGGCTTCGCGCCAGCGGCGCTGGCCCGGGTCGGTCGGCTCGCCGACGGCTATGCGGGCGCCATCCTGTCGGAGGAGATGCTCACTGAAGAGCCGCACCGGCTGGTCGAGGAGTCCTGGCGCGAGCACCGGCGTCCGGGTCGGCCGCGGCTGGTCCAGAGCGTCTACTTCGCCCTCGGAGACCAGTCGGATGATGCGATCGACGCCTACCTGGCCAGCTCCTACGCTGGCGCCCCGGACTACGACCTCCAGGAGATACGCAAGACCATCCCGCGGACCGGCTCCGAGGTCCGGCGCATGATCGGGCGGATCGAGTCGATCGGCGCCGATGAGCTCATCTTCCACCCGCTCTCCTCGCACATCGACCAGCTGGCCCGGCTCGAGCAGGTCGTGGGTTGACTCCACCCGGCCCGGATCCGGGCGGCTACGCCCCGCCGTTGGCATCGCCGTACAGAAGGACGCGTGGGCAGGGGCCCCTGCCCACGCGCTGTGTGGCGGCCACGGGCGGCGCGCCAGCCCGGCCGTGTTGTGGTCCGGCTGCTGTGCAGCCGCGTGCTGAGAGGGCCGCTGGTTGGACCCTTTACAAGAACGCCCAAGGGTTCTTCTTGCGGTAGCGAACGCCTTGGCGCAGCGGCCGGGCGGGGATGGGCTTACCGCACCCGACCTGGGTTACTTACCTGCCTAGCCAAGAAATAAGCAGCCTGTGGGCGCCCCTACCCGCACCTAGTGCCCGGCACGCATCCACGGGGCTCGCGGGCTGGCGCGGACTCACCGCCGCGGCGGTGGCGCCTCCCCCGTGTCCGCCAGGTGGCGGGCGAGATCGCCGAGCTTGAGGTTGAGCCGGTTGGAGGCGTCCCGCAACTTGTCGAAGGCCTGATCGGGCGTGAGCCTCTGGCGCTCCATCAGGATGCCTTTCGCCTGGCCGATCACGTCGCGGCTCTCCATGGCCTGCTCCAGGTGGGCCTCGCGCAGGCTGGCCTTCGACAGGGCGCTGCTCGAAGCCAGCGCGACACTGGCGTGGGCGGCCAGGAGCATCCCCGTATCCCGCGCACTGTGCGCGAAGGCGTCCGGGCGGTACGCGTAGAAGTTCAGTGTCGCCAACCGGGGCAGGGACGCACTCGGGTCGGGGAACATGCCCAACGACAGCACCGACCGGCCCCCGGCCGTGACTGCGGCGGGGGCGAAGGTCGGCCAGGGGGTGTCAGCCGCCAGGTCGGCACAGGCCGCATACGCCTGCCCCGACGTGTCCGTGGCGTCCAGGCTGGGCCCCTGGCCGTGCTCGTACTGGAGCTCGTCGAGCTGGAGTGCCAAGTCCCCGTGGTGGGCGGGGGTACTGTGCTCTCCCTTGCGCCGCACCGTCACGCTGACCGCGTCGGCCCCAGGGACCACCTTCGCCCCGGCCACGACCATATGGTCGAGCACCTCACCGACCGAACCGGCCACGAACAGGGTGGTGGCCAGCTCGGCGAACTGCGCGGCCAGCGGGTAGTCGGACATCACGCCGTGCTCGCGCAGGCGCTGCATCTCCTCGTCGCGCGCGGCGGCGGCCTGTGCACGTTCAGCTTCCCGCGCGTTGCGCAGGTGGGCGCGCTGCTCCCGTTCCTTCTGCCGCTCCGCGGCCCCGGCCTCGTCGATCAGGTTGTGGTCGAGCAGCCACTGGTCCGCCACGGCCTCCCTGTCGTCAGCGGTAGCCTCCCGCACGTCGGCGATGGCTTCACGCGCGTCGAGGCTCTCCTCGCGAACGTGTACCGAGAACTCGCGCCGTTCACTCGCCCAGGCCCGTGACTCAGGGGGCTGTGCTTCCACCATCGACTCAGCTGCTCCGACCTCTACTGTCCAGGGAAGGTCTCCGACCCCCGTTTTCCCAGGACATTCCCCCCGGGGGGTCCGTGCACCCACAGTATCCTCAGCCCGTCGCGCAGGACCCACCAGCCCGGGAGGCCTTCGCCGCTCACCGGTGCCGAGGCCGGGCAAGAGGGTTGATCGGCGTGTGGACCGCGCCTACGTCCGGTCACTCAGCGTTCATGGTCGCGCGCCACACCGTCACCGCCCTGTTCCGTCGAACCCCGCATAACAAACGGTCGGCGATCGGGTGAAACCTGGATACCGGGAAGCTGTCCGGAGCCGTTCCGACATTGCTGACCGTGGGGCGTTCTCGCAGGTCCATTTCCTCCATACACGGAACTGCCCCGGAAGGGCGGGAACCTCCGGGCCCGTTCCCTTCCTACACAGGGCAGCCGCGGGATGGTAAAAATTTACGCATAGTGCTCCCCCCACTATCCCCCCGCTCGGAGGCTTCCCCATGACTCGCCGGTGGTCGATCCGCTCCCGCACAACAGCCACCGCGGCCGCAGGGTCCGCGCTGGTCCTCACGCTCACCCTCACCCCGATCGCCAGTGCCAACCCCGCCGACAACGAAGATCCGCGCGAACACACCGCGTTCAGTGAGCCCGTCGAGATCCCCGTACCCGGCTCGGTCGTTCAAGCCGACGACCCCGACCCGCGGTTGGAGACGTACAGCTCCGAACGCCCGGTCGCCCCCGGCGTCACGCTGGACTCGGTCGAGGCCTACGGCCCGGACGGCTACTCCGGCGACCCCACGTGGTTGCAGGCCGACCTGCTGACCACCGACCTCACCGGCGGCGTCAGCGTCGACTACCTCTTTCCCGGCCAGGTCGCCGACCGGGAACCGTTGAGCGAGCAGGCGGACCGGGCCGAAGCGGTCGCCGCGGTGAACGGCGACTTCTTCGACATCAACGCCTCCGGGGCTCCCGAGGGCGTGGCCGTGCAAGACGGCGAGCTGGTCCAGTCCCCGATCACCAACGAATACCGCGAGTCCGCCGCGGTCTTCACCCCCGACGGGCTCGGCTCCATCGGCGAGGTGTTCTTCGAGGGCACCATCGAGCTGCCCGACGGGGACACTCCCCTGCTGGGCGCGATCAACAAACCGTCCCTGGACATCGGTGAGATCGCCGCGTTCACCCCGCTGTGGGGGGACTACTGCCGGTGCCGGGCGACCGACGGCGCGGCCAGCACGCTGGAGGTCGTGGTCACCGACGGCGTCGTCACCGAGATCGTGGAGGAACCGCGCGAAGGCGAGATCGCCGACGACGCCTTCGTCCTGGTGGGCCGCGAGGGCGGCGCCGACGCCCTGTCCGACCTGGCCGAGGGCGACGCGGTCAGCATCGACTACGACGCCCGCGGCAGCGAGGACCAGGAGTTGCACGCCGCGCTGAACGGCCGCCAGATGCTCGTCGTCGACGGCGAGGTCCAGGATGCCGAGGAACACGACAACATCCCCGGCGCCCCGCGCATGGCCCTCGGGTTCTCCGAGGACGGCTCGGAGATGTTCCTGCTCAACGTGGACGGCCGCCAGCCGTCCTTCGCCGAGGGCGTCGGCCTCGACGAGTTGGGCGAGATGATGGTCGAGGCCGGTGCGCACACCGCGCTCAACCTCGACGGCGGCGGCTCGGCCACCATGGTGGCGCGGACCCCCGGCGCGGACCAGGTGCGGGTCGAGAGCCGCCCCTCCGAAGGCGAGGAGCGCGACGTGCCCAACGGGCTCGGCCTGTTCGCCCCCGAAGGCAGCGGTGACCTCGACGGCTTCTGGGTGGAGACCCACATCCAGCCCGAATCCGTCGTCGAGGGCGGCTACGTCAAACCCAGCCGGCCCGACCGGGTGTTCCCCGGCCTGACCCGGACGCTGACCGCGGCCGGCCACGACGAGACCTACGCACCGGCCGACGCCGACCCGCACTGGCGCTCCGACGACCAGCGGACCGGCACGGTCGACCGCGACGGCGTGTTCACCGGCCACGCGTCCGGGACCGCCACCGTCACCGCCAGCGAGCGGAGCGCGAGCGGAGACACCGAGCTGACCGTGCTGGGCGACCTCGCCCGGATCGAGACCACGCCCGAACGGGTCGGGCTCGCCGACGCCGAGGCGTCGACGGTGATCGAGGTGACCGGCTACGACGCCGACGGCTTCGCCGCGCCGATCGAACCGGACGACGTCGAGGTGACCGTCGACGGCAGCGTCGCGCAGGTGTCGGCGACCGAGGACGGGCGGTTCGAGGTCCAGGCCGCCACCGACAGCGGGTCCGCGGTCGCCACCGTCGAGGTCGACGGCGCCGAGACGGCCTTCCCCGTCACCGTCGGCCTGGACGAGGTCGTCGTCGCCGACTTCGCGGACGCCGCCGACTGGACCTTCTTCGGTGAGCGCGCCGAAGGGGACACCGCGGTGGTCGACGGCCGGGAGGGTGACGCGGTGGAGGTCACCTACGACTTCACCGACTCGGCCGCGACCCGCAGCGGGGGCATCCTGCCGCCCGACGGGGAACTGGAGATCCCCGGGCAGCCGCAGGAACTGCGCGCCTGGGTGCACGCCCAAGGCGACGGGGAGTGGGCCAGCCTGCAGCTCTGGGACGGCGCCGGGCAGCTGCTGCCCGCGCTGCGCGCCGGATACCTGGACGAGCCGGGCTGGCAGGAGCTGGTCTTCGAGGTGCCGCCGGGCACGCAGTACCCGCTGTCCGTCGACCGCTTCTACTTCGCCGAGACCGAACCGGACGCGAGCTACCACGGCGAAGTGGTCATCGACGAGCTGACCGCCATGGTGCCGCCCTCGGTGGACGACCCGCCCAGCGAAACGGTCGCCGACTCGGTGGTGGCGCCCGGCGAGGCCGTCGCCGACCAGGACTGGCGGTTCGCCGTCCTCTCCGACGCACAGTTCGTCGCCCGCGAGCCCGACAGCGAGATCGTCGCCAACACACGGCGCGCGCTCCGCGAGATCCGCGACAGCGACGCCGAGTTCCTCATCATCAACGGCGACTTCGTCGACGAGGCCGCCCCCGAGGACTTCGATCTGGCCCGGCGCATCCTCGACGAGGAGCTGGAGGACGAACTGCCCTTCTACTACGTGCCGGGCAACCACGAGGTGTCCGAGGGCACGCTGAACAACTTCCGCAAGGAGTTCGAGGACACCCAGTACGTCGTCGACCACCACGGCACCAGGTTCATCCTCCTGGACACGGCCCGGCTCTCCTACCAGTCCAGTGACTGGTCGCAGCTGCCGCTGCTGCGCGAACAGCTCGACGACGCGGCCGAGGACCCCTCCGTGACGTCGGTCGTGGTGGCCCAGCACGTGCCCCTCCGCGACCCGCTGCCCACCAAGGCGAGCGAGCTGGGTGACCGCAAGGAGGCGGCCACCGTCGAGAACTGGCTGGCCGGGTTCCAGGCGGAGACCGGCAAGGGCGCGGCGTTCATCGGCGCGCACGCGGGCCTGTTCCACGCCAACCGGGTGGACGGGGTGCCGTACGTCGTCAACGGCAACGTCGGCAAGGACGCCTCGACCGGCCCCGCGGAGGGCGGCTTCACCGGCTGGTCGCTGTGGGGGCTCGACACCGGCGGAGCGGCCTCGGAGGACTGGGTGGCGACCGAGCTGCGCCCCCACGTGGACAAGCTGGAGATGGACGCGCCCGCCTCGGTGGACGTGGGTGACGAGGTCGGCATCACCGCGACGCTGGACAACGACGGCGTCGAGGTGCCGGTGGACTACCCGGTGAGCGCGGACTGGTCCGGCTCCGACGACGTGTACATCGGGCCGCCCGAGGACGCCGGCAACAGTCACGCCGCCGCGTTCGACCCTGCGACGGGCGAGTTCAGCGCGCTGGCGCCGGCCACCGTCGACCTCGGCGTCACCGTGAACGGTGTGACGGAAGAGGTCACCATCGAGTTGGCGCCCGCCCAGCCGTAGGACGGGGCGGGGCCGCGGGGCTCAGCGGGGCCGCTCTCGGGCGGCCCCGCGCCGTGCCCGTTTCGGGCTCCGCACGGGACCTTTCCGGCTGCGGCCGGGTGTCTGCCGGGCTGGCTGCGGCAGGGCGGGGACGTGGGCTGCCGGGGCCGCGCGGGGAGCGGCAGGACATTTCCTGGGCGGTTTCTGAGGGCGTTTCCTGAGGGTCGGCCCCGCTCATCTCACCTTTCCTTTCACTCTCTGCCGAGCATTCCTCACCCGCTTACCCTGCGCCACCTGGCCTTTCCTCATCGTGGCCGGATTCGGCCACAGGAAGTCCGACGGGACCCACGATTTTTCCATCTATTTGCGGCAGAGTGTCCATCACAACCAACGTCGCGTTGCTATCCGCAAGACAGTCAGACGTAGGACGACCACCGATTGTTGTTCGATGGAAACATGCGTCCACTTGTCTAGCAGCGCGGAGGCGTCACCGATCCACCGCGTGCGCCCCTCCGCACCTTCGGCAACGCGAGAAACAAGCGAGACCCCAGCTCGTCAGGAACACGCCTTGGACCCCCAGCTCACCACCGCACCGCCGGCCCCGGAGCCACTGGTCGGCACGCACCTCAGCGCCCTGTTCCGCGCTGCCTCCCGGTCAGCTGTTCGGTGGGGCACCGGTGCCGCCACCCGGACCGTGGCCGTAACCGTCGCCCTGGTCGTCGCCACCGCCGGGTGCGGACTGGCCTCGGGCAACGCCGGAGAGGACAGCGGGACCGGAGCGGACCATGCAGACGAAGAAGTGGAGGAGGAGACGGAGCCGGTCGCGGCCGAGCCGGTCGAACTGCCGGTCAGCTCCCCCACCACCTCCACCTCGCTGGGCCCGTACCTGGAGATCGAAGTGCGGGAGCTGGAGCGGGTCGGCGACGGACTGCTCCTGCTCACCCTGGGAGTCGGCAACCACACCGACGAGGACATCCGGCGCTTCGACCTGCTCAGCGGCGACGACGGCGACACCTTCCTGGAGGACCAGGAGACCGCCAGCGGGGTCACCCTCCTGGACGCGGTCAACCACCAGCAGCACCTCAACCTCACCGTGAGCGAGGACGGCAGCTGCCTGTGCTCGAAGTTCGACCACAACCTGCTCCGCGCCGGAGTGGTGGAGGAACTGCGGGTGGCTTTCCCCGCCCCTCCCGAGGACGTGGACACCATGAGCGTCCTCACGCCGATCACCCCGCCGTTCCCCGACGTGCCGATCAGCGACGGCGAGCCCCTGGAAGCCCCGGAGCTGGAGGACGGACGGGTCCTGGCACTGCACCAGGACACGGACGAAGTCCTCGGCGGGACGCCCGAGGAAGGGGACGACGGGGGCATCGAGGACGGCGTCGAAGACGGGGCCGGCTCCGGAGCGGGAACGGCGCCGTCGGGGCTGCCGGAGATGGAGGCGGAACTGGAGTCGCTCGGGAGCTCCACCGGATCCACCGAGGACACGGAGGACCTGGCCGCCGAAGTCAACGAGGTGCGCCGGGACGCGGCGGGTGAATACGTAGCGGTGACGTGGACGATCCACAACGAAGGCGTCGAGGACGCCCGGCTCGGCTGGGACACACTCAGCGCCAGCGACCGCGGCTACGAGCAGCCCAGCTTCGCGGGGGTGACCCTGACCGACCATGAATCGGACTCCGTGTTCCACCCCGTGATGAACGAACAGACCCTGTGCCTGTGCTCGCGAGGCGGCTTCGACGGGGCCGAGACCCGGATTCCGCCGAGCCACCAGGTGACCTACTGGTCCCTGTACAAGACCCCGGCCGACGTGCGGACCGCGACCGTGACCCTGCCCGGGTTCGGACAGGTCACGGAGGTGCCCGTCGGTGTGTGACCACAAGCCAGGAGGCGGCGCTGGAGCGGGGGGCGGGCCCTGCTCCGGTAGACCGGGTTCCGAGGTCGGGAGGTGTCCGTGCCTGGAGGGTCACCGGACACCGACCCGGCACCGTTCCGGAAGAGCCGGAACCCGGCCGCGCCGCCTCCGCCCCGCTCCCGGCTTCCCTTGCCGTGGGACGGGGGAGCGGCCCCTCGACCTGAGGGCGCCCCCAAGTCGGCGCACGTGCGGCACTCTGCCGTCCTGCCGCACGTGCGCCGACCGCCCTCGACCCCGCGCCCTCCCCCGAACCCGCCCGGTCGGCTCAGCCCGGGTTCCCCACGGGTACGGGGGAGGGCGTCCCCGTGCGCGGGACCGCCGCCTCAGGTGCGGGGCCACCGCCTCAGGTGCGGGGCCGCCAGCTCCGTGCGCAAGACCGCCAGCTCCGTGCGCGGGACCGTCGGCCTCGTGCGCGGGGCCGCCGGCCTCGTGCGCGGGACCGTGCGCGGGACCGTGCGCGGGACCGTCGGCCTCCTCGGATGCGGCCCTCTCCGGTTTCGCTTTCTGGGGCCCAACACATCCGGACGCGCCGGTCAAGGTCCTGTGCCCGGATTCACCTATAACGGGCGCTCATTTTTTTGTTTGTGAATCCCGATTAAAACACCAACAGGGTCCGGCAAACATTTGGGCATTGCCGCCCAGATTCGGTCTTTTCGCCCAATCTCGCCCATAGCCTGATCCCGGAATCCCCACATCACCCCTACGCAGGGGTTCGGCTCGGTGTGGGGAAACGGGGGACGGCGCCGCCCCGTGCGTTCTGCACGGGGCGGCGCCGCGAAATTGGGGGCTCGATGAAGATCGCCTATCTGATCAACAACATGTACGGCATCGGCGGCACCGTGCGTACCGTCGCGAACCAGGCGGCCGAGCTTTCGGCCCGGCACGAGGTGGAGATCGTCTCGGTGTTCCGGCACCGCGCCGATCCCGTCCTGCCCGTCCCGGCCCAGGTCCACCTCCGCCCGCTCGTCGACACCCGACAGCAGAGCGGGTCGACCGGGGCCGAAGGGCGCCCGCTGTACGAGGGATCGGAACGGGCCGGTCTTCCGCCACTGCTCTTTCCCGTGGAAGACTCCCGAAGCAGTGTCTACAGCCGCCTCACCGACGACCGCCTGGAGCAGTACCTCGCCACCACCGACGCCGACGTGGTGGTCGGCACCCGCCCCGGGCTCAACGTGGTCCTCGCCCGAGCCGCCCCGCAGCGGGTGATCAAGGTCGGCCAGGAACACCTCACCTACGAACAGCACTCCGAGGAACTCCGGCGGATCATGGCCGCCGAGTACCCCAACCTCGACGCGTTCGTCACCGTTACCGAGGCCGACGCCCGCACCTACGCGGAGCGCATGCCGATGCCGGGTGTACGGCTCCAATCCATCCCCAACTCCGTGCCCGCGCCGCCCTTCACGGTCGACGGGAACAACACCCGCACCATCGTCGCGGCGGGTCGGCTCGCCCCCAGCAAACGGCACGACCTGCTCGTGCAGGCCTTCTCTATGGTCAACGAGGACTTTCCCGACTGGACGCTCCGGATCTACGGGAAGGGCAGCCGACGCGGGCAGCTCGACAGGCTCGTGGGTTCGCTGGGGCTGCAAGACCGCGTGTGGCTGATGGGCCCGCACCCGAGAGTCGAGGAGGCCTGGGCGCAGGGTGCGTTCGCGGCGGTGACCTCCAGCGAGGAACCGTTCGGGATGACCATCGTGGAAGCCATGCGGTCCGGGCTGCCGGTGGTGAGCACCGACTGCCCGCACGGCCCCGCGTCCATCATCCGGGACCGCGAGGACGGGCTGCTCGTGCCCAACAAGTCCGCCCCCGGCATCGCCGAGGGCTTGGCCGCGATGATGGGCGATGACGGGATGCGGCGGCGGATGTCGTCGGCCGCGCTCACCGACTCCGAGCGCTACGACCCCGCCCACGTGGTCCGCCAGCACGAGGAACTGTTCGCCGAGCTCACCGGCGCGGGGGTGCCGTCCCCGCCGGTGTCGTCCGTCCCCTCCCCCAGGGCCGAACAGGCCGCCTCCTGCCGGGTGGAGGTCGGTCCGGAAGGGGCCGCAGTGCTGTCCTTCGGACACGTGAAGGGGAATACCGGGGCCAGGGGCGGGGTCAGGGCTGGAGCTGGGGCCGGAGCCGGGTTCGGAGCTGGGGCCGGAGCCGGGTTCGGCGCCGGTCGGGTCCCCGACCAAGTGGTGCTGGCCAGGGTCGGCAAGCGGGTCGAACGGGCCCCCGACGCCGACGGCCGCGTGGTGGTGGACGCGTCCAGTTCGGTGCTGGCCACCGGGACCTGGCAGGTGTTCCGCGTGGACCGCGGCGTGGAGACCCCGGTACGGGACGTCGAGATCCACCAGTACGGGTTCCCGCTCCCCCCGGCCAAGACCGACGAACTCTCGCTGGTGATCCCCGGCCGCTCCGCGAAGGGCCGCCTGGTCCTCCACGTGCGCCGCTCCGCGCACCACGCCGAGATCGAGTACGTGGAGATCGCCGACGGGCTCATCACCGTGCAGGGCCGGATCCTCGGCAGGGAGCGGCCCGACGCCCGCGCCCGTATGATCGTGCGGCTGCGCGCCTCGCCGCAGCGGCGCCGGGAGTTCCCGTCGGCGGTCGCGCAGGGGGGTGAGTTCACCGCCGTCATCGACCCCGAACAAGTAGTGCGGGGACGGCACGGCGACTCCGACAAGTGGGAGATGCGGGTGGTGCTGTCGGACGGCACCGAATGCACGGTGGGCAGGCACCTGTCCGGGGTGGTCGGGTACAAGGAGATCATCGAGTACGCGTCCCACCAGGTGAAACCCGACCGTGGTTTCGGCACCAGGGTGCGCCCCTACTACACGGTCAACGACCGGCTGGGGCTGGTGACCTCACCGCTGCCCCCGACACTTCCCGTGGACCGCGTCCGCGTGCGCCCGTCAGGCAGGCACGGCGGCAAGCTGAGCTTCGAGGTCCGTCTGGGCACACCCGTCCCGGAAGGGGCGAACTTCGCGGTGGAGGTGGTGCGGGGCACCAACGCCGGACAGCGGTTCCCGCTGGAGGCGCTGCCCAACTACCCGGGCCGGGAGGAGGGCCGACTGGTGGGGACGCTGCCGCTGCTGGAGCACAACGACTACCGGGGACTGTCTGTCCTGAGGACGTCCTGGCAGCTCAGGCTGCTGGCAGGCCCGCCAGGGGCGATGGGCCGCCTGGGCGCGAAGGCCGTCCCCGAGCAGACCAGCCGCAAGTGGAGCCACGGCGCTTACGTGCGCTCCGCGACCGTCAACCCCTCGGGTTCGGGCGACGTGCGGTTAAAGGTCGCCGACGTCCACGTGCTGGAGGCCCTGAACAGGAAGATCACCTGAGGCGTGGGGTTCGTAGGGAAGGATCCCTGAGACGTGGGGTTCGTGGGGAAGGATCCCTGAGGCGTGGTCCCATTCGGCAGGGACCTTGCGACCGGGTCTCCGAGAGGTCGGAAGCCAGGACCTCTTGGGGCCCCGAAGGCCTCGTCGAAGAGCGGCGAGGAGCGAGCGGGGTGTGAGGCGCGCTCACACCCCGCTCCGCTGTGCCTCGTGGCCAAGATCCAGCCATGCGTGCTGTCACACATCCCGATAGACCTCACTGCGATGCACCACGCTCAACACGAGCACCACCAGCTTCCCGTCATGGATGGAGTAGATGATCCGATAGTCACCCACCCGGACATCCCGAGCTTCGGCGTTTCCTTTGAGCGGGATGCTCCCCGTTGGACGGGGGTCTGCCGCCAGTGACACTGAGGCCGTGACTGACACTGAGGCCGTGACGGTTGGCTTGGCACCTACGGAGAGGTTCCCAGTGGGCGGGGTGCTCGTGAGCACTCGTGGGCGGGGTGCTCGTGAGCACTCGCGGGCGGGGTGCTCGTGAGCACTCGCGGGCGGGGTGCTCGTGAGCACTCGCGGGCGGGGTGCAGGTGTGTAGCCCCGGGGCACGGTGGGTGGAGGTTTTTTGTTGCGGGTGCGGGTTTCCCCGTTTCCTGCCGCCCGATGGTGGCCGTCTCCGCTGCGCGCCTCAAGGTCGTCGCCATCGAGCGCTTCGCGCGTCAACGGCGCTCCACCTTGACCCGCTTCGCTACGACGGCGGGTTGGCGGCTATCAGGAAACGGGGGACGTGTGGTCGGGGAGGCGATGGTCCGGCCTTCGGCCGAACCCCAACAGCACAAGCACGGCCTGGCGGCCGTCAGCGGCCACTCCACCGGAGCGTTGACGGTTGGGGGTGTCACGGCCGGTCAATGCGCGCGGCGAACCGCAACGGGCGGCCTTTTTCCCCGATGATCTTGCCCCCAGCTCCACCCTCGACCGTCGAGAGTGGAGACAGGGGCAAGATCAACCCCTATGAGCGACCTGGAATTCCAGGTGGACATAAACACCACACCAGGTGGCCTGAATCAGGAACCCGAAGAAAGTCAGGGGGCACCCCTGACGAAAGTCATGCATTCAGCACGAACCAGCGATAAGACTTCCTTTGTTCGACCCTTTCGCTTACAATAGAAGAATGACGATCTCTCCCGAAGCACCCACCCCCACCGGGCACACCCCGGTGGATACCACGGTGGTCGCTGCCCGGGACGAGACCACAGCGTTCTTCGACCGCGACGTGCCCCCGGGAGCGGCGGGCGAGGTGCTGGACCAGGCCACCCGCGTGTGGGAACACCTCGACCAGATCAAAGTCTCCATGGCCGCACGGCTGGCCCAACTCGAAGCCACCGGGCAGCTGTTGGAACAGGGCGGACAGAGGAACCTGGAGGCGTGGCTGCGCCACGCCTTCGGCATTCCTGCTGGGCAGGCCAACGACCTGGCCCTGATCGGGCGCGCCCAGTTCCGCCAGGAAATGGCCCCCACCCTGCAGGCGCTGGCCGAAGGGACCCTGTCGGTGGGTGAAGCCGCAGCGGTCATCAAGGGCGCCGAGGCCGGGGTGGAGAAAAGGCAGAAGGGCGACCACCCCGACCCGGAACTGTTCCGCGCGAAAATGGAATGCGGAATCCTGGACTTCAAGGAATCACGCCCGAACATGTCGGTGGGCCAGATCACCCACTTCGCCCACCAGCTGTGCATGCGACTCAACCCCAACAAGGTGGAAAAGGACCACGCCGCCGCCCACGCCGCCCGGGGCGCCCAACTGGTCACCACCTTCGACAAAACCTTCCTGTTCCAGGTGTGGGGCTCGCCCGCTGACGCCTTGAGGATCCAGGTGGCGTTGGACAACTACCAGGTGCCTTTCCACCCTGAGGATGGGCTGTCCAAGTATGAGCGCACCTACGACGCGCTGATGGCCGCGTTGGGGTTCGCCCAGTCCCACCAGGGGTGCGACACCCCGACTACGGCGACGGCGTTGATCAACATCACCGTGCCCGCCACGTCCCTGGCCGGGGACGAGGAAGCCGAGGACGCTGGTCCGGCCACCACGGAGACCGGGCAGGTCGTGCCCATCTCGGTGGTGCGCGAGTTGATCGGCCAGAGCTGGGTGCGCCGCCTGGTGGTGGAGCAGAAGAACGGTCAGGTCCTGGATGTGGGCCGGTCCTGCCGACTGGCGCCGCCCAAGATCCGGGCGGCCGCCTTCCACGGCCACACCAGCTGCGCGTGGCAGTACGGGTGCGAGGTGCCCCTGCCCTGGACCCAGGCTGATCACATCGTGGAGTTCTGGCAGGGCGGCACCACCAGCGCCACCAACATCCAACCGCTGTGCGCGACCCACAACCAGATCAAGCACCGATGGGCGGTACGCCAGGACCGCCGCATGTGGTCGGGCCGCAACCGAGGCCGCACCGGAAACCAGGGCTCGGACCCGGATGGGGACCCAGCCCCACCCCCGCACCCGTAACCGGCCACCCCCAACAAGAGCTCCCACCCGCCTTCGCCGGGCCGCTACCCTCGCATGGCCAGAACCCGCCCCCGCACCGACACCTGACCCCTGGCCCCGAGCCCTCGCTACCCCGGGGACCGTGGGTGAGACCTGGTCCTAGAAGCACGCTCACCCCTGTTTTTGCCTCCAACAGGGGGGTTCACCCACGCCCAGGTGCCGACCGGCCCTCAGACACCGGCCCCCACCCGCCAGCAGGGGTCCGCCACACACCATGACCAGCCGCGACACCCAACCCGTCGAAGCGCTGGTGTAGGGGCAGGCATCGGCCGCCAGGCCGAGGGGTTCGCAGCAGAGCATGACCGGCCGCGACACCCCCAGGCGTCAACGCTCCGGCGGAGTGGCCATTGACGGCCGCCAGGCCGTGCTTGTGCCGTAGGGGCCCTCCGGGCCCGAAGGGCCCATCGCCTCCCCGACCACACCTCCCCCTTTCCTGACAGCCGCCAACCCGCCGTCGCAGCGGAGCGGGTCAAGGTGGAGCGCCCATGCGGGCGGAGCCCCCACCGCGACGACCTTGACGCGCGCAGCGGAGACGGCCACCATCGGGCGGCAGGAAAAGGGGGAGAACCACCCGCACCCAACAACAAACCCCCGCCCACTGCGCACCTTCAGAGATGGGGTGTTGCAACGACCTCCAGAAATCGAGGGGGCCGGGTATTGGGCACACGGACGCGGGCGGGGACGAAGGCTCCCCCGGTATCGAGCATGCGTGCCAGACCGGGCCCGCGACAATCCGGGTGCCGTCCGGCTGTGGATAACAGGGCCTGCCCGACAGCGGAACACCCGACCGGCTGACCAGATCTGCCGGGCCGCCCCGAGCGCCCTCCACCCACGCCTGCCCCTGGACCGCCCCGGGGTTCGTAGAGCCTCCACCAGATCCCGGGAAGGACACCCTTGCGGGGTCGGGCGATTCACCCCGATCGAGGCATCGAGACTACGAGATGCTCGGGTTCTCCACTGTGCGAGTCGGTGGCGGTCTAGCGTTCTCGGTATGGAAGACCAGGACTCCCTGAAGATCCCCGTGGACGGACCGGCGCTCCGCTACATGGCGGTCGCGGACCACATCGCCGGGTTGGTGGACTCCGGCAGGCTTCGGGCGGGGGCGAAGCTCACGCCGGAACGCGAGCTTGCCCAGGAGTACGGCGTCTCGTACATGACCGTGCGGCGGGCGATGAAGGAACTCCGCGACCGGGGCGTGATCGTCACGGTGCACGGCCGCGGAACCTTCGTCGCCGAATACCGGACCTAACCCGCCCCCGTCCCAGTCCCCGACCCCGACGTCGCGGCTGGCCCAGCCTTCCCCGCAGCCCCGGCGACGTCAGCTGCCACCTCGAGCACGTGGCGGTAGGACCTCCCGGTCGCCCGGGACATGGCGATCTCGCAGGTCCGGTTGCACGAGGCGTGCTCGGCGGCGTCGATGCTCCGCACCTGGTCGGCTTCGGCCGCGGTGGCGGACTCGGTCAGCTCGGGGTGCAGCATCCCGCGGTCGCCGGCGAAACCGCAGCAGCCCCAGTCGTCGGGGACGTGCACTTCCTGTGCGACCGCCTCCGCGAGGGTCCGCAGGTCGGGAACGATGCCGGACTTGTGCGACGAACAGGTGGGGTGCACCGCCAGCGACGGCACCCGGTTACCGGGTTCGATGCGCAACTCGGACAGCACGTGTTCGGCCACGAAGCTCACGGCGTCGACGACACCGACGGCCCTCGGGTCCCCGGCTTCCCGTGCTCGGGCCATGATCCCGGCCACGCCCTCGGTGCAGGACGTGGCGTCCACCACCACGGGGACTTCCGCCCCGGACGAGTCGCTGGGCCGCGCAGCTTCGACCCGGCGCCGGACGGCGTCGACGGCTTGGAGCACGCGTTCGGCCATCACCTCCTGCCCGGCGGAGAACCCCTTGGAGGACCACGGGGTGCCGCAGCAGAGCCCGTCGACGCCTTCGGGGACCGCCAAGCCCACCCCTGCGGCACGGCAGAGCGCGGCGAAGGCGGCCTGCACACCGCCCGAGCCCTCGGCCGGGGCGAACATGGCCCCTTGGCAGCTGGGCAGGAAGATCCCGGACACGGTGCCGGCGGCCCCGTTTTCGACGGCGGCCCCGACGCCGGTCCCGCCGTCCGTGCGGCTGCGTCGGCTGCCGCCGGCGGGCAGGTCTGGCGACCACTGCGGCACCGTGTCGGCGCCCAGGGCCGCACGGGCCACCCGGTTGGGCCCCGTGACGGCGGCGTTCGGCATCCGGGCGGCCATGGTGAGGCCGCGGCCGAGTGCCGTGGTCGCCGTCTTCCAGTGCTGTGCGACGGAGCGCCAGGCACCCTGCTCCATCCGGCCCCGGCTCTCCCCGCGGAGGCGTTTGACCAGCGCACCGGTATCGATGTCCACCGGGCAGGCCGTGGCGCACATGCCGTCGGCCGCGCAGGTGTCGATGCTGTCGTAGGCCTGCTGGGCGTCGAGTTCGGCGACGAGGGCGTGGTCGCCTTCGGCGGCGGCCCGCTGCCGTGCCCGGCGCGCCACGATGCGCTGGCGCGGGGTGAGGGTGAGGTCGCGGCTGGGGCAGACGGGCTCGCAGTACCCGCACTCCACGCACCGGTCGACCTCTTCGTCCACCCGGTCGGCGGGCTTGAGGTCGCGCAGGTGCGCGCGGGCGTCGTCGGTGAGGACGACGCCGGGGTTGAGGATCCCCGCCGGGTCGAAGGCGTCCTTGATCTCCCGCATGACGGCGACCAGCGCGGGTGAGTACTGGCGGTCCAGGAAGGGTGCCATGGCCCGGCCGGTCCCGTGTTCGGCCTTGAGGTTGCCGCCCTGTCCGAGGATCAGGTCGACCAGGTCCTCGGTGAACACCTCCAGCCGCGAGACCGCTTCGGGGTCTTCGGTGTCCTCGGTGATCATGAAGTGCAGGTTGCCGTCCTTGGCGTGGCCGAAGATCACCGGGTCGGCGTACCCGTGGGCGGCCAGCAGGTCGGCGAGCTCGCGGCAGGTGTCGGCCAGCCGGTCGACGGGGACCACCACGTCCTCCAGGAGCGCGGTGGTGCCTTGGGGGCGGGCCCCGGCGACGGCGGCGTAGAGACCCTTGCGCACGCCCCAGAGGGCGGCGCGGTCGGCCGGGTCGCGGGTGAGGTGTACCGGCTGGGTGGTCGGCAGCGCCTCCAGGACCGCGGCGACCTCGGCCAACAGCTGGTCGAGTTCCTGCTCGCCGTCGGTGCGGTATTCGACCAGGATCGCGGCGTGCTGGTCGACGGTGAACCCGGTGACGGCCTCCGGTGCGTCCGGGCTGCGGCGGGCGACCCGGATCGAGGTGGCGTCCATGAGTTCCAGGGCTTTGGCGCCGGTGCCGACGAGGGCGGGCAGTGCTTCGGCGGCGCGCTCGACGGAGTCGAGGACCAGCAGTCCGGTGGCCGCGTGGCTCTGGACGGGCACGGTGCGGTAGACCGCTTCGGCCACGAAGCCCAGCGTGCCCTCGGAGCCGATCATCAGTCGGGTGAGCAGGTCGACCGGGCCGTCGGCCTCGCGGAAGGCGTTGAGCGAGTAGCCCATCGTGTTCTTCATCGAGAACCGCTCGCGGATCTCCGCCATGCCCTCGGGGTCGGCGCGCACGCGTTCCCAGAGGCTTTCGAGCGTGGCGGCCAGCTCCGGCTCGTCGGCCCGCAGGCGGGTGAGCGCGTCGTCTGCGGCGGTGTCGACGACCGTGCCGGAGGGCAGCACCACCGTCATCGATTCCAGTGTGCGCGTGGTGTTGTACTCGATCCCGGCGGCCATGCCGGAGGAGTTGTTGGCGATCACCCCGCCCACCGTGCAGGCCACTTCACTGGCCGGGTCGGGGCCCAGGGCCCGGCCGTACCGCGCCAGCCGGGCGTTGACGGAGCGCAGGGTGGCGCCGGGACGTACCCGCACGCGGGCGCCGCCGTCGAGGACCTCGATGCCGCGGAAGCCGCGCCGGGTGTCCAACAGGATTCCGGTGCCGCACGCCTGCCCGGACAGGCTCGTCCCGCCGGAGCGGAACGTGACCGGCGTACGGTGCTCGGTGGCGACGGCGAGTGCGGCGGCCACCGCGTCGGCGTCTTCGGCGACGGCGACGACCTGCGGCACCAGGAGGTAGTGCGAGGCGTCGTGGGCCCGGGTGTGGCGGTCCAGGGCCCGGTCGAGCACTCGGTCCGCCCCGAGGGCGCGGGCGAGGCCGTCGATCATCGGCCGGACGGCCTCTTGGGTCACGGCCGTTTCGGTCAGGTCCACACGAATCCCTCCTGGGGGTCGACTCGGTGGTCGGCGGCCAACCGGGCGAGGGACAGGGCGCCGTCGAGGGGGTCGCCGGCGGCCTCTTGGACCGCGACCCCGCCGTGCCGGGCGTCGAGCTCGTCGGTGAAACCGGCGGACAGCGCGCCGCCCGCCCGGGAGAGCCCTCCGGTGAGTACTACCCGTGGCGGGTGGTGGGCATCCAGGGCGGCGAGCGCGCTGCGGGCCGCTTCCCGTCCGGCCTCGGTCAGCAGTGCGTGGGCGGCGGGGTCGCCGGTCCCGGCCAGCTCGACGACGTCGGCGGCGAACCCGGCGAGCACCCCGGCCCGGTCGGGGCGGGTGTAGAGCTGGCCCGGCCAGGTGCGGGGGTCGCCGAAGCGTTCGCGGCCGGCGGCCAGGAGACCGGCCCCGGCCGGATCGACGCCGTCGTGGGCGCGCATGGCGTCCTCGAGCGCGCGGCGGCCCAGCCAGGCCCCTCCCCCGCGGTCGCCGAGCAGGTGGCCCCAGCCGTCCACGCGCCGCCAACTCGGCGGGCACCCCCGCTCGTGGCCGGTGCCGGGGTGGCCGATGGCGATCGCGCCGGTGCCGAGGGCGACGATGGCCCCGCCCTCGCCCGCGAGCGCCCCGAGGTGGGCGGTGACCGCGTCGATGGCCGCGGCCGCCGGGACCCCTACCTCTTCGGCGGCCAGAGCGACGAGCGCGGCGGGATCGTCCACCAGGGAGGCCAGCCCGGTAGCCCCGATGCCCGCGCCGCGGACCCGGGCTATCTGCTCCGGCCAGGCGTCGGCGGCGCGTTTGACCAGGTCGAGGACTACCCGTGGCACATCGCTGCCACCGGAGCCGATCTGGACGCGGGGCCCGGCCAGCTCCCAGCGCCCGCCCTCCCGGTCGCCGCCCCCGTGGCCACCGGTCTCCCGGTGGTCGCCGAGGTCGGCGGACGCCACCGCGATCCGGCTGCCGGAGCCGCCGACGTCGATGCCGAGCACGGTCCCGCGGGCGAACGTGCTCCCGGGGTCCTGGTCCCGCCCCGTCATGGGCGGGCCCCGTTGCCCGCACCGTGCGCACCGGCGAGTGTGTCGCGTACCGAACCGGAGTGCTCTTCCAGCAGGTTCCGGGCCTGCTGGGGCGAGACTCCGCTCAGGGACGAGACGATCGCGGCCTTGAGGTCGCCGCCGGTGCGCTGGAGCAGCTCGCGGGCTGCCGGCTCGCTCAGGTCGGCCGCCTCGCACAGGATGTGCACGGTCCGTTCGCGCAGCTTGCTGTTGGTGGCGACCACCGAGACCATCAGGTTCTGCCAGGTGTGCCCCGTGGCGATCATCAAGGCCGTGGAGAACCCGTTGAGCACCAGCTTCTGTGCGGTCCCCGCCTTCATCCGGGTGGAGCCGGTGACCGCTTCCGCACCCGTGTCCAGTACGAGGTTGCTGTCGGCGTACTTGGCCAGCGGGGCCTCCGGGTTGCTGGAGATGAGCACGGTGTACGCCCCGGCGGCGCCAGCGGCCTCCAGGGCACCGCCCACGTACGGGGTGGAACCGCTGGCGGCCAGGCCGATCGCGACGTCGTCGGTGCCCAGCCCGGCGGCGGCGCGGCGCCCGTCCTCCTCGGAGTCCTCCGCGTTCTCCACCGCGCTGACCAGCGCCTGCTCGCCGCCGGCGATGTGGCCGACCACCCGCCCGGGCTCCAGGTTGAAGGTGGGCATGAGCTCGCTGGCGTCCAGGACACCCAGGCGCCCGGAGGTGCCGGCCCCGAAGTAGTGCACGGTCCCCCCGCGGCGCAGGCGGTCGGCGGCGATGTCGACCACCGGTGCCAGGCCGGGTAGGGCGGCGGCAGCGGCGTCGACGGCCACCCGGTCCTCCGCGTTGAGCAGCTGCAGCACCTGGAGGGAGTCGAGGTCGTCCAGGTTCCGGCTGCGCGGGTTGCGCTGCTCGGTCGGCGGCAGGGTGCGCCGCCGCGCGTCGGCGTCCGTCGGTGGGATAGCGCCTGTCATCTTCTCTGTACTTTCCATGGTGGTGACGGTCGAACGGGCCCGGCCGCGGACGGTCCCGCGGCCAGGCCCGTGATCGGGCCGTGGTCGGGCCCTTGGGTGGGTCGGCTTACCGCTCGGCGGCCGGGACCTGCTCCTCCTCGGTGGGGGCCGGGTGCCGCAGGGCCAGGAGCCCGCCGATCACGAAGGTGACGATCACACCCATCAGCGGGTACCACTGCCAGGCGACCCAGATCTCGCCGGTGACGTACTTCTCCATGACGAAGAAGAAGCCGTTCACGGCGATGGCGGCGATGAACGCGATGTTGACGTCCGCGGCGCGGGCCCGCTTGTTCGCGATACCGAAGATGAAGGCCCCGAGCAGGCCGCCGTAGGTGATTCCCGCGACGCCGAGGGCGAGGATGACGATGTTGCCCTCGTCCGACTGGAACACCGTCGCCGGGGCGATGAAGGCCAGACCCCAGCCGATGGTGGCCCACCGGCCGACGCGCAGGCCCTGCTCGTCCGTGATCGGCGTCTTCTTGAGGCGAGCGTAGACGTCGGTGACGGTCGAGGACGCCAGCGCGGAGAGCGACGAGGAGATGGTGGACATCGCGGCCGCGAGGATGCCGGCGAACAGCAGTCCGGTGATGCCCTGCGGCAGTCCCTCGATGATGAAGAGCGGGAAGATCTCGTCGTCCCGGGTCAGACCCAGGGCGTCCGGCGAGGCCTGCTCGTAGTAGGCCCACAGGGCCAGGCCGACCAGCAGGAAGAGCGCGAACTGGAAGAACACCAGGATCCCGGACCAGATGAGCGCCTTCTGCGCTTCGATCTTCGTCCGGCAGGTGAGCAGGCGCTGCACGATGATCTGGTCGGAGCCGTGCGAGGCCATGGCGAAGACCGCACCGCCGACCAGCGAGGCGATGAAGGTGCCCTCAGCGGAGATCGGGTTGCCCTCGAAGATGAACATGTTCATCTTGCCCGCGTCGAAGGCGTCGACGAACCAGCCTCCGCCGGTTGCGGACATGATGACCAAGACCGAGAGGATCCCGCCGCCCACGTAGAGGAACATCTGGAAGACGTCGACCCACACCACGGCTTTGATGCCGCCGACGAAGGTGTAGAAGATGGTCACCACCACGAGCACCACGATGATGGTGAAGTAGCTGGCTTCCAGCCCGATCGAGTCGAGGATCATCTTCAGGGGGATCGCGGCGGCCAGGACGCGGATGCCGTCGGCCAGCAGACGGGTGAACAGGAACGTCACACCGGCGGTGGTCTGGGTGCTCTGGCCGAACCGCTTGCCCAGGTAGGCGTAGGCGGTGACCATCTCGCCGTCGTAGTACCTCGGGAGCATGAAGAACGCCACGAATACGCGGCCGAGGATGTAGCCGAGCCCGAGCTGGAGGTAGGAGATGTCGCCGAGGTAGCTCATCACCGGGATCCCGATGACGGTGAGGGCGCTGGTCTCGGTGGCGACCACGGAGAGGCTCACCGCCCACCAGGGCAGGTTCCTGCTACCGAGGAAGTAGTCCTTCAGGCCGGTCTGGCGGCCGCTGAGTCTGAGACCCAGCCAGGCTGTGGCCGCCAGATAGGCCACGATCACCACAAGATCGAGGGTCTGCATGTCTTGTCTCCTTAGTGCGAGTCAGGAGGGTGGGAGGGGTGGTGCGTTCAGGTTGTGCGGACTGTTGTGGGGGGTGTGATCCGGGGAGTCGGGTTGAGAGGGCGGGACAGGGTCGGGGCGCCGGGGCGCAGCTGGACCGGAGGGGTCGGCACCGAAGAGCACCGGTGGACGCACGAGGCCATGGCCGGTGGCCCGTGCCGAACGGGCCGACCGACCACCGGGGCAGGTTTTCCGGCTCCGGGGTCCCACGCAGGCGCCACCGGAGGTCCGCCCCGGCGCCGCTGCGACAGAGGCAGGTGCGGGGGCGGCCGTCAGTGCCGGGGTGCGGGCGGTGCCGGAGGAGGTGGAGTCGGAGGCCGGGCCGCGGCCGGTGCGGTCAGCGCCGAGACGAGCGGCACGGCCCGGACCCCGGGGGGTCACCGCTGGTCCGCCGGGGCTAAGGCCCCCGGTACGGGACCGGCGGTGGTCATACCGGAGCCCCGGCAGGTACCGCGGGCACGGTCAGCTCGGTGCGGATCTTGTAGCGGTCGCCGCGGTAGACCGAGCGCACGAACTCGATGGGCACGTCGTCGACGCTCCACGAAGTGCGCTCGAACAACAGCGCGGGCGTGCGGACCGGTACCTCCAGGTCCCGGGCCTCCCGCTCGTCCAGGAAGGTGGGCTCGATGGTCTGCACGCTGCGGGCGACCACGATGCCGCACCGTTCCCTGAGCAGGTCGTAGAAGGAGCTGTCCGCCAGGTCGGCGGCCTTCAGGTCCGGCATCAGCCGACGCGGCACATTGAGCTCTTCCAGGGCGATGGGCTCGTCGTCTGCCAGGCGCAGACGGGTGACCTTGGCGACCTCGTCCGTCTCCGCGACCCGGAGGTGCCGCCCGATCCGCGCGCCCACGGGTGCGACCTCGAAGGCCAAGGGGCGCGCGCCGGGGCGCAGTCCCCGTGCGCGCATATCCTCGGTGAAGGAGCTGGCCATCAGGGACTGGTCCAGTTTGGGGCCGAGGGCGAAGACTCCGGAACCGTGCCGCCGCCGCACGGCGCCACGGGTGACGAGCTCGTCGATCGCGCGGCGGAGCGTCATGCGTGAGACGCCGAGTTCCTGTGCGAGATCGCGCTCCGGGGGGAACTGGTCGCCCGCCCCCATCTCATCAAGGCGGTCCAGGAGCAGGTCCCGGACCTCGTGGTATTTGGTCACGCCCCCCATTGACACATAGCCCACCGGTGAAATCAAGACCACTGGACTAACTTTCCAGACCAGTGGTTTACTTTTGTGCGAGAACGGCTGGAGGGCAGGTCATTTGGGGTTCCAGGCAGAGCACCCCCGAACCAGCGCTAAAGTTCGTTTCATGAGCACGCACACCGACAAGAAGCGTCTGAGGGCCCTCGCGGCGCCCTCGGTCGCCCTTGTCGTGCTGTGCTTCCTGTGCGCCCTCTGCTACCCCGGTGCCGCTTCGGCACAGGGGTTCGCAAACCCGGAGGCGGTCGCGGCGCAGGCCGCCGAGCCGGCGGCTCCGGACGGCCTTGAGAGCCAGGGCGACCAGGAGGCCCAAGAGGGCCAGGGCGTCGTCCACGCCTGTCCGACACCGGGCGAACAGGGCCTGCTCACGGCCCAACCGCTCCTGGCGCTCGGCTCCGCCCTGACCGCCGCACTCCCCGTGGTGCCGCGGGCCGGGCCCTCCCTGACGGCCCTCGGCCACCTCGAACCCACCGCACCGCACGGGTACGGGCTGCTCACCCTCCTCTGCGTCCAGCGGGTCTAGAAGCACGACCGAGCCCCACACCGCTCCCTCGCGACGGGGCTCGTCAGCCGTGCCGAAAAACCTCCTGGAACACAGGGAATCCACATGAGCAAGAATCTGGCCATCACCATCAGCCTCATCCTCGTCGCCGTCGTGGGGATCGCGCTGCTCGCCTACAGCGCCGACGGCAACGGCGACGGCGCCCCGGCCGCGGACGCCGACGCAACGACCGACATGGAGGACCTGCCCACCGTCCCGACCGACGTGCTGGTCCGCGAGGACAGCCGCCACCTGGACGAGGTGGACGACGCCGCGGTGACCGTCGTCGAGTTCCTCGACTTCGAGTGCGGGGCCTGCGCGCAGCAGCACCCCGTCATGGAGCAGATCCGCGACGACTACGACGGTGAAATCAACACCGTCATCCGCTACTTCCCGCTCCCCGGGCACCTCAACGCCGAACCCGCGGCGGCCGCCGTCGAGGCCGCCGCCCAGCAGGGCGCCTTCGAGGAGATGTACTCGCAGGTGCTCGAGACCCAGGGGTCCTGGGGCGGCGCCCAACAGGACCAGAGCGACGTGTTCGTCGGCTACGCCGAGGACCTGGGCCTGGACACGGACGAGTTCGTCGACACCATGGAGTCCGCCGAAACGCAGGAGCGGCTGCAGGCCGACCTGGACGACGGGGCGACCGCCGGGGTCGAGGGCACGCCGACCATCTACGTGAACGGCCGCCTCGCGCCGAGCATGCCCAGCTACGAGCAGCTCTCGCACATGATCGACAGCGAGCTGGAAGAGGGTTCCGCGGACTCCGAGGGGACCGAGGACGCCGAAGGCGACGACGCCGACAGTGACGAGGGCGAGGGCTCCGAGGCCGAAAGCTCCGAGGAGACGGAGGGATGAGCGCGGGAGCGCTGAGCCCCGAACGGGAGGTCGGTTCTCCCCCGGGTTCCGAGGTCCCCGTCATCAGCCGTGCACTCCCCTGGGTCCTGGTGGTCGGCGGGCTGATCGGGTTGGTCGCCTCCGCCGCACTGCTGGTGGAGAAGGTGCAGATGCTCTCCGACCCGGACCACGTGCCCTCGTGCACCATCAACCCGGTGCTGGCCTGCGGCACGGTGATGGAGACCCCGCAGGCCGAGGTCTTCGGCATCCCGAACCCGATCATCGGGGTCGCTTGCTTCGCGGCGGTCCTGGCAGTGGGGGCGGCCCTCCTGGCCAGGACCGGTACGGGCGCCGGTTCGGGCTCGGGGCCGGGCTCGGGGTTCCGGCCGTGGTTCTGGCTGGGACTGCAGGCGGGCACCCTGTTCGGTGCGGTGTTCGTGCACTGGCTGATCTTCCAGAGCCTCTACCGGATCAGCACGCTGTGCCCGTACTGCATGGTGGTGTGGGCGGTGACGATCCCGGTCTTCTGGTACGTCACGCTGCACAACCTCCGCACCGGCCACCTTCCGGTCGCGGCCGCCCTGCGCCGCCCCCTCGGTGTTCTGGCCCGCAACCACACCGTGGTCCTCGCGCTGTGGGCCCTGGCCGTGGTCGGCGCCGTGGGCCAGGCTTTCTGGAGCTACTGGTCGACCCTGCTCTAGGCCGTGGGCGGCGGGGGCGGGCGTCCGGACGGGCGCCGGGCGGCCGGCGATCAGGCCGCCCGGCCTCCCGCGCAAAGGTGGCAAAGCCCGTAGACGAGACCATTCCGGCCTCCCGCAGCAGCACGTTATCCACAGCTGACGGAGAGCCCGCTTGTCTGACCTGGCCGGACGGCGCATGCTCTTTCCACGCCACACGGAAGAGGTGAGTCAGCTGAGCCCAGAGCCCGCCGCCGACCCGTCCGCCCTCCGCGCCGCCGTGCGCGACCTCGCCCCCGCCTCGCTCACGACCTTCGACTCCCAGTACCGGATCGCCCAGGACCTCGCCGCCCACGGGCGCGACACCGAACCGGTACTCATGTTCCTGCGCCGCTGGGGCGTGTTCGTCGAGCGGCGCCGCTGCCCGACCCGCGCGGCCCGCCTGGACCGGCTCGAACTCGTCGCCGCCCAGGCCACCAACCTCCGCGCCGCCCGCGCGGCGGCCCAGGAGATCGCCCGGATCCTCAGCCAGTCCCCCCTGCGCCCCTGAGCTCCGGGCCGCCCCGTCCCCGCTCCGCTCCTCCGACAGCCCGCCCTGTTCGCGCCGCTGACGGTGGCCAACGGTGGTCGGACCGTGGCCAACTGTGGTCACGCGGTCAGCCGTGCCTCCGGCGCCACCTGGGATAACCCCGTCCCCCTGTCCACAGGTGAAAAACCCGGGCCTATACCTCAGAACCAGCCCGGGTTAAGCTGCGCCCGGCAGGACTCTGCACCCCCACCCCCAACACCCCCTGCGAGACCCCCGGACCACCATGCGACGGAGCTCCCCCCACACGGCACGTAGACGTCAACTCCAGGGCCGCCGCGACGACGGACAAGCGAACATCCTCCTCCTCTTCGGGCTGACCCTCGGCCTCCTCGCGCTCACCGTGCTGTTCGTCAGGGTGGGCGCCGCCAACGACATGCGCTCGCAGGCGCAGACCGCCGCGGACGCGGCCGCGCTGGCCGCGGTGGGCGCCCTCCGGGACGACGCCGCCGACCAGCTCTCCACGGGCGTCTTCCCCATGCCCCGGTACGACGAGGAGATCGCCGAGAGCCGCGCCGAGACCTACGCGCGCGAGAACGGCGCCGTGCTCACCGACATCCGCGCCAGTGACAACGTCATGGGCCGGTCCGGCAACATCGTCCGGGTCGAGATCCGGGGCGCGCTCTGTCAGAAGGAGTTGGAGGAGGACGGTTCCCGCCACTGGAACGACGTGGTCTGCGAGGACGAGGACGACGTGGACGGGTCCGCCGTGGTCGGCGACGCCGAAGCCATCGCGATGATCGAGATGTCCACCGACTGCGGCCGCGACGACGACGGCCTGGTCTGCGACGGCGCACCCGTCACCGACGCCGAACAGGCCTCGGACTTCTTCGACGTACACCTCATCGACCAGGAGGGCCAGTACCGCTTCGACCCGGACGTCGTGTTCGGCGGCGGCCCGGTCGTCGACTGCGACTCCCTCGGCGGCCTGCACCCCGCCATGTGCGCCGCACACGGGGTCCTCAACGAGGAGTTCCCCGGCTTCTACATCAGTGCGGGCGGCTACCGGCCGGGTGACGAAAGCGATCACGGCTTCGGTGAGGCCGTCGACTACATGATGGCGGACTACGGTGCGACCCCCACGCCCGAGATGCACGCGACCGCCATCGAAGTGATCGACTTCCTCATCCAGAACCACCAGGAAATGCAGGTCAAGGGGATCATTTACGACTACCACATCTGGAACCCGAACCGGGATGCCACGGGCCCGTGGATGGAGGTCCGGCGAACGGCCACCTACCACGGCAACCCGACCCTGGACCACGTGGACCACATCCACCTCTCGGTCGGCCCGCCGCCCTTCCGTTAGCCGACCTCGCGGTGGGAGCGCCCGCGGTGGGAACGCCGCCGCCGGGTCTCCGCCGATGCCCTCGAAGAACCCCGCCGGATAGGCCGTTCCCGGGTTTGTCCACAGGTTTTCGCGGTGTCTTGTCCGGGCCGGTCGGGGCGCCCAACCTGGAAGTATGACGCGAAACCACGGAGCCCCCTCCGGTTGCACCCCTCTCTTCCCCCGCCCCCGTCCCACCCCTTCCCCGAAGACCCCGCGGTCCGCACATTCGGCACGGCCCCACGGCTCCCCGCTCAACGGGCTGCCGCCCGACCACGACCTCCTGCTCCGCACCCTGCGGCCCGTGCTCGCCCACCTGTCGCCGGACGCCGTCGCCTTCGGGCGCACCGCGGCCTACGTGTGGGGCGTGGACCTGCACCCCCGCGGGACGGAGGTGACCCGCAACCGGCTCCACGTGGCCGTGCCTCCGGGGGTCACCGGGGCCGCCCGGTACGGGGTCCGGCCGCACCGCGAGCGCGTCCCCTGTTCGGCACGCACCCTCGTCCAGGGCGTACGGGTCACCACCCCGCCACGGACCGCGTTGGACGTGGCGGCGGGCGCGTCCTCGCTGTACACGGCGACCGCGGCCCTGGACCGTTTCCTGTCCCTGCGGTTGACCAGCCGGGCCGAGCTGTTGGCGGCCGCGCTGAGCCATCCCCGGAGCCGACAGCGGCAGATGCCGCGCGCGCTGCGCCTGGCCGATCCGCGCAGCCAGTCACCGTCCGAGAGCTGGGCCCGGGTCCTGCTGTACGAGGCGGGCCTGCCCCGGGCCCAACTGCAGTGCCCGGTCCCCAGCGCGCAGGGGCTCCTGCACGCTGACCTCGGGTGGCCGCAGTACCGGGTGGCCGTGGCCTGCGTCAGCGCCGAGCACCGTTCCGCGCGCCACGAGCGCGCCCGCGACCGGCTGCGGTACGCCGCCATGGCGGAGGCGGGATGGACGGTGCTGGCCACCGGGGTGTACGACCTCCGCACCCGCCCGGCCGGATTCCTGCGCCGGATCCTGGCCGCACTGAACCAACACGGTTGGGAGGGCTCCCCCGGACAGCGGCAGCAGGTACTGGACGCCCTGCGCCGCCTCGAGGACCGGCCACCGCGCCTGGGCGAGGAGTGACCGGTCGCTGGAGGGAGGCGACGGGACGAGGAGAAGGATCGACAGGACACGGGCAGGGGGCGATGGCGCACGGACCGGTGATGACCGGGCGCCGGAAGGGGCGGACGGGGCGCGGACCGGGCACACCCGGGCCCTCGGACCAGGGCGGGGCGCTACTGGAGTACGCCGCCCTGCTCCTGTTGGCCGTGGCGCTGGTGGCGTCGCTGACGACGGCGCTGCCACGCGTGCCCGAGGCCCTGCGTTCGGCGGTGGACCGCACGGTCGACCCAGGGGCGGCCGAAACCGGCCAGGAACCGGGTTCGGACGGTGCGGGCACCGGGGTGGACGCGGATCCCCTCCCGGACCCCTTGGAGGTGGCTGATACGGTCCGGCGGTGCCTTCCCACCCCGGACCCGGTGGGGCGGGTGGACTGCGCCCTGGCTCTGCTGGGGCAGCTGGACTCGGAGGTGCTGGAGGCGACCGTCCTCCGGCTCCGGGCCGAGGAGCTGGTCGAACTGTTCTCCAGCCGCACCTTCAGCACCTCCGCGGCGGCCCGCGTCGCCGTGCGCCTCCTCTGGGACCACGCGTCCGACGAGGCGCTGCGTCGGCTCGTGCAGACGGAGACCTTCGGCTTCCTCCAGCCCGCCCTGGACTCACCGCACCTCGCGTACACGCTCCGGTTCGTCACCGTCAGCGGAGATTATGTGCACGCGGCACTCGAACGGAGCAGTGAGTCACCGCGTCGTACTCCGCGTAGGCGGTACCCCCCGCACAACGAGCCGCAGAATCGAGGGGTTGTCAGTGACGACATCGATGCCACCCACCGGGAAGGAGCCGGAGGACGCGGAACAGGATCGGCCCAGCTGGCCGGTGATCGTGTCCGTGACCCTGCTATGCCTCGCGGTGGTCGCCAGCGGTTGGGGCGTGGCCCGGCTGACACTGGTCGGCAACGGGCCCGAGGCCGCGGCAGAGAACGGGGAGACCGCGGACGCGGCACCCGGGGCACAGGAACCGCTGCTGACCGCCGGAGACGTCGACCCGGAGGACGCGGACGCGTTCCTGGAGCTGGCCGCCCAGGAGCTGCGCGCCGCCCCCGCCTTCCACATCAGCTACACGCAGTACCAGGACGGCCGGGAGGTCGGGAGCGGTTGGTCGCGCCACGGGCCCGAGGCCGACACCGCCTTCGAACACCACTACAAGACCGGCACCGGGGTACGGGTCTTCCGCTACGACCTGCCCGAGGCCGGGTTCATGATGACCGCCCAGAAAGGGCTCTCCGGGATGACACTGCTGGACCAGCCGACAGAGGCCGACCGGCGCCTGTGCTCGGTGGACTTCGTCCTGGCCACCATGGACGACCTGGCTGACACGGCGGACAACCTGGAACTGGTGGGGGCGGAGGAGATCACGCTGCCGGAGAGCACGAGGGGGACCTCCGGCAGCGAGCACACCACCCACCGGTACACGGGGACGTTCTCGGCCCTGAAGGGCGGCTACGAGACGATGACCGGCCGCAACACGCTGGCCCGCGTCGTCGGCGCCGAGTTCGACCTCTGGGTCGACGAGGAGGGGCATCCCCGAAGACTCAGCTACACCTCACCCGAGGGCGCCGGTGAGACCTTCGACTACCACGCGGTGCCGACCTGATCCAGGCCCGGCTAATCGGTACCGGCCTCCTCCATGACCAGTTCGGGGACGTCGACGGTGTCGTCGAGCTCGTAGTCGTAGGGCGGGTCGGGGACGTTGCCGCGCAGCTCGGGCTGTTCGGAGTCCACCAGCAGGTTGTCCCGGGTGACCACGTTGCCGGGGTCGTCCTCCTCGGTGGAGACCGACACCGGGGTGCCCTCGAAGTAGTTGCCCTCCACCAGCACGTTCGAGTCGTAGGCGGACTGGACCCCGTAGTCGGGGTTGATCCGGAAGTAGTTGTTGAACACGTGGACGTGCTCGGCGTTGCGGGCGCGGGGGTGGCGCCCGGAGGTGCCGTCGAAGTAGTTGTGGTGCACGGTCACCCGCAGCGCGCCGGGGTCGTCGTCACGGCCGCCGACACTGATCGCGGAGGCCGCTTCGGTGAAGTGGTTCCAGGACAGGGTGACGTGGTCGGCGCCGTCGGTCACGGAGACCAGGGCGCCGTCCCCTCCCCCGGAAAACGTGGAACCGTCCACCCACACGTGGTGGGCCCCGCCGAGGACGGAGATCGCGGAGCCGTCGGTGTCCATGGTCAGGTTGGCGAGGATGACGTTGCTGGAACCGTCCAGCACCAGGCCGCCGCCGGTGAGCTCGGCGCCGTCTCCGCCCCCGACGAGGGTCTTGTCGGAGGCGACCGGGACGTCGCCGTCGAGGTCGATCCCGCCTTCGACCTCTACCACCAGGGGCTCGTCCGCGGACAGGTGCTCGGCGAGTTCGCCGGCGTCGGTGGCGGTCACCGTCTCGCCTTCGGCCCCGCCGGTGAGGCCGGGCCCGGAGTCCTCGTCGTCGGCCTGCTCGTCCGGAGCCTCGTCCGTGGCTTCGGTATCCGGGCCGTCATCGGGGTCCCCCTCCGCGTCTGCGTCCGAAGCGTCGGCGTCCTCTGCGTCCTCGCCGTCGTCGTCCTCGGGGAGGACCTCCTCCTCCGCCAAAGGCTGGTCCACCCAGCCGACCGGGGTACCGAAGGGCCATTCCTCCTCATCGGTCTCGTCCTCCGGGGGCGGGCTGGCCTCGTCCGCCCCTGGGCCGGGCTCCACGGCGGCGTCCGCCGCTGGGTCGGCGGCTTCGTCGGGGTCCCCGTCATCGCGGGAGCAGGCGGTGAGGGCCGCGCACAGCAGGACCGCCGCGCATGCGGCGGCGAGGGGGTGGGGTCGCATCTGGAACTTTCCAACGAGCGGGGCAAGGGGGAGGTGTCGGACGGCACCGATTCTCTCAGGAGGGGGAGAGCCCTGGCACGGCCAGCCCCACTTTTCCGACGGTCCGATGGCGCCGCGGCCCGGCGGGCCGCTGATCCGGCGCTCCGCCAGCGTGCCGGTCGGGTGCGGGACGACGGAGGACGCCGACCCCGAAGGGGGCCGACGCCCTCGCTGTCTCATTCCGCGGACGCTCACCGCGCCGGCGCGGACGCCTGCTGTAGCGCCCGGTGGAGCGGGTTCAGGGTGACTAGTCCGCGGCCCAGCCGATGTCCTCGTACACGTAGTCCGAGGCCAGACCGTACTCGCCCCAGTTGTGCAGGTCCTCGTTCATGATCCAGAATCCGGGGCGCTCGTACAGCGGGATGGTCACGACCTCTTCCCACAGCTTGGCGTCGATCTCGTTGGCGATCTCGTTGTAACGCTCCAGCTCGGGCTCTTCCGCCATCTCCTCGAAGAGCTCGTTGATCTCCGGGGTGGAGTGGCGGCTGCTGTTGTTGCCCCAGTCCTCGCCGTCCTCGTCCAGCGGACCGCCGTAGTTACCGTGGCTGGTGCCCTGGAACGGGGACGTGCCGGTCAGCACGAAGGCGGCCATCTCGAAGTTGCCCGGCGTGATGTACTCGGTGAACAGCGAGTTGGACGGGACCTGCTGGACGTCGACCTCGACGTTGACCTCGGCCAGCATCTCGCGGGCCATGTCGCCCTCGTCCTGGGCGATGTCCAAGCCCTCGACCGCGACGTAGTTCAGGGTGAGGGTGTCGCCGTCCTCGTCGGTGCGGACGTCCTCGCCCTCTTCGAGGGTCCAGCCGGCCTCGTCGAGCAGCTCTTCGGCGCGCTCGATGTCGACCGAGCCCAGGTCACCGGAGTTGTCCTGGAAGCCGTCCTGGCTGGAGCGCAGGAGGCGGTTGACCTCGCCGGTGATGGGCCAGTCCACGGCACCGAGGGCGACCTCGGCCATGACGTCGCGGTCGATGGTCAGGGCGATGGCCTGGCGGACGCGGACGTCCTCCAGCCGCGGGCTGGAGCCGTTGAGGCTCACGAACCGGTGGCCGTGGTTGATCGCGTTGGTGAAGTAGGCGCCGTCGCCTTCCCGGTCCCTCAGGAGCTCGTAGCCGGCGGCGTCGTATCCGAGGTAGAAGCCGTCGATCTCACCGTTGTCGAAGGCGCCCGGCATGGCGGCGCTGTCCATGGCGTCGAAGATGATGCGGTCGAGCTTGGGCTCGGTGCCCCACCAGTCCTCGTCCTTCTCGACGGTGACGCGCTGGGCGGTCTCGTCGAACTCCGCGTTGCCGAACGGACCCGCGGTGACGGGGAGGTCGCGGTAGTAGTCCTCCGCGAACATCTCCTCGTCCTCCATGTACTCCGCCGGGTACACCTCGGAGAACAGGGTCGGCCAGTCGCCGAAGGGCTGGTCCATCATGAGGGTGAACGAGTACTCGTCGTCGCCCTGGACGACCTCGTCGATGCGCTCGTAGCCGACCGTGGACCCGAGCTCGTACTCGCCGTCGCGCTGGCCGCTGCGCGTGATGGCGTTGGCCTCGTAGTCCTCCCAGGTGATGGGCTCACCGTCGGACCAGACGGCGTCCGGGTTCAGTTCGTAGGAGACCTCGAGCCCGTCGTCGCTGACGTCGTAGTCGAGGACGTACTCCTCCTTGGGCATGAAGTCGCCGTCGGCGGTGTAGTCGCTGGCCGAGGGCATGGTAGCGGCGATAACCCGGCGCACGTCGGCCTTGTTGCCCTGGACGTGGGCCATGTTGTGCTGGTCTTCGTACTCGGAGATGGCCCAGACGAAGTCGCCTCCGTCTTGGAGGTCGTCGCGGTCGGCCGGGTTGAGGTCGTCCGCCGCGAGTTCCGCGACGGCCTCCTGGGCCGCTTCCTGGTCGTTTCCGTCGTCGTCGCTACTGCACGCACTGGCCACCAACACCAGAGCTGCGGCGGGGGCGAGGTACCGCGCCTTCCCGATTCGCATGGGGATCTTCCTCCTGTGATGTGTCAGCCAGTGCGCGGGGTGGCACTGGCCTGTGCCGTCACGAACCACCGGCCTGCTAGAGGACCTCCTGCCGTTCCGCGAAGTGGCAGGCAGCACCCTGGTCTCCACCGTTGGTGGGCAGGATCTGCGGCTCGACGCTCACACACTGCTCCTGGTCGGACTCCGAGAGCGTGATGAACTTCTGGCACCTGGTCCGGAACCTGCAACCCGAGGGCGGGTTCGCGGGGCTGGGCAGGTCTCCGTCCAAGACGATGTGCGTGCGTGCGCGTTCCCTCTCCGGGTCGGGGATCGGGATGGCGGACAGCAACGCCTGGGTGTAGGGGTGTGCCGGGTTGGTGTAGATCGACTGGGTGTCGCCGATCTCCACGATCCGTCCGAGGTACATGACGGCCACGCGGTCGGCGATGTGCCGGACCACGGACAGGTCGTGCGCCACGAACAGGTAGGAGAGGCCCAGGCGGGCCTGGAGCTCCTCCAAGAGGTTGACCACGCCGGCCTGGATGGACACGTCCAAGGCGGACACGGGCTCGTCCAGCACCAGCAGTTTCGGTTCCAGGGCCAGGGCCCGGGCGATACCGATCCGCTGGCGCTGCCCGCCGGAGAACTCGGCGGGGAAGCGCGTGGCGTGTTCGATGTTGAGCCCGACGAGGTCGATCAGCTCGTAGACGCGCTGGGTGACTTCCGCCGCCGGGACGCGGTGGGTGCGCAGGGGCTCGGCGATGATGTCGAAGACCGGCATGCGCGGGTCGAGCGAGCTCATCGGGTCCTGGAACACGATCTGCATGTCGCGGCGCAGGTTGAACCGCTCGGCCTTGGTGAGTGTGGCCGCGTTCTTGCCCATGACCTCGAGGGTCCCCCGTTGGGGCTTCTCCAGGCCGAGGATCTCCATGAGGGTGGAGGACTTGCCGCACCCGGACTCGCCGACCAGGGCCAGGGTCTCGCCCTCACGAATGTCGAAGTCGAGGCCGTCGACCGCGTACACGGTACCGACACGGCGCTTGAGGACGGCGCCCTTCATCAGCGGGTGGTGCTTGATGATGTCCTCGACCCGGAGCATCTCCGCCCGGTCCTCGCGGCGCGTCGACGCCGCCGGGACGTCGGGGATGTCCGGGAGGGGGTAGATGTCCTGGGCGGTCCAGTCGTTGGTGTCGATCTCGCCGGAGCGGATGCACGCCGCCCGCTGGACCCCGGTGTCGTGGACCTCGTCGCGGGGTTCGCCTTCGGCCTCGACCCCGTGCTGGATCTCGGCTGCGGAGGGCTGGGACCCGACGGCCAGAAGGGCGGGCTCGGCCAGCTCGCACTCGGGCTGCGCGATGGGGCAGCGCGGCGCGAACGTGCAGCCGGGCGGAAGGTCGGTCAGGGACGGCGGGTTGCCCTTGATGGGGACGAGGGCGCCCTGGCGCTCCAGGTCCATGCGGGGCACGGCTCCGAGCAGGCCCATGGTGTAGGGCATCCGGCTGCTGTAGTAGATCTCGTCGACGCTGCCGATCTCCACGGGGCGGCCCGCGTACATGACCAGGAGGCGGTCGACGAAGCCCGCGACCACACCGAGGTCGTGGGTGATCATGACGATGGCTGCGCCGGTCTCACGTTGGGCGGTGCGCAGCAGGTCGAGGACCTGTGCCTGGATGGTGACGTCCAGGGCGGTGGTGGGCTCGTCGCAGATGATCACGTCGGGACTGTTGGCCATAGCCATCGCGATCATGACGCGCTGGCGCATGCCCCCGGAGAACTCGTGCGGAAAGGACCGGTAGCGGTGCTCGGGGTTGGGGATGCCCACGAGGTCGAGGAGCTCGACGGCGCGCCGGTGGGCCTTGGCCTTGCCGGCCTTGGGGTCGTGGACCAGGACGGCCTCGGCGAGCTGGTCGCCCACGGTGTAGACGGGGGTGAGCCCGGACAGCGGGTCCTGGAAGACCATGGAGATGACCTTGCCGCGTTTGCGGGCCATGTCCTTGTCGCGCATGCCGAGGATCTCCTCGCCGTGCAGGCGCACGGAGCCGGTGATCCGGGCGTGGTCGGGCAGCAGGCCCATGGCGGCCATGGACGACACGGACTTGCCGGAACCGGACTCGCCGACGATGCCGAGGACCTCGCCCCGGCTGACCGCGTAGCTGACGCCGCGGACCGCCTTGACGTCGGGGTTGTTGCCGAAGCCCCGGAAGGTGACGGTGAGGTCGTTGACCTCGAGGACTGGGGCCTGCCCGGTTCCCTCGTTGTGCACGGCCTGGCCCTGCGTGGTGGTGCCGATGGTCATGTGTGTACCCCCTAGGACCGGCGCGACTTGGTCGACGGGTCGAGGGCGTCGCGCAGCCCGTCCCCGATCATGTTCACTCCGAGCACCAGCATCACCAGCAGGACCGTGGGGAAGGCGAACACCCACGGTGCGGTGGTGGCGAAGGCGGAGCCGTCGGCGATGACGACACCGAGGCTGATGTCCGGTGACTGGACGCCCAGTCCGAAGTAGCTGAGCGCGGTCTCGCCGATGATCGCCGTGCTGACCATGATCGTCGCGTCCGCGATGAGCAGCGACGACATGTTCGGCAGGATGTGGCGCAGGATGATCTTGTAGGGGGGTACGCCCATGAAGCGGGCGGCGTGGATGTACTCGCGTTCCCGGAGTGAGATCGTCATTCCGCGCACCATCTTCGAGGTGACCATCCAGCTGAACGCCGCCAGCAGGATGACCAGGATCAGCCAGCCGCCCTGGCCGACGAAGTGCCTCGACAGGATCGCCAGGATGACGAAGCTGGGCAGGACCAGGGCCAGGTCGGCGATCCACATCAGGGCTTTGTCGGACATCCCGCCGAAGTAGCCCGCGAAGGCGCCGACGAGCGCGGCGACACCGGTGGAGATGCCCGCGACCATGAGGCCGATGAGCAGTGATTTCTGCAGACCCGCGGTGGACTGGGTGAAGATGTCCTGGCCGGTGCGGTTGGTACCGAACCAGTGCTCGGCCGAGGGGCCGTCGAGCATGGCGAGGTAGTCGCGTTCACCGACGTCCCAGGCGCTGACGAGCGGGCCGAGGAAGGCCAGGGCGGCCAGGAAGGCGATCATCACGAATCCGACGATGACGCGTCGGGTCCCGAGCAATTGGCGCCCGATGTCCTTGAGCCGGTTGGGTGCCGGGGGCACGGCCGGTGGCTGCGTGGTCTCCGGGGTCTCCGGGGTCTCCGGGGTGGTGTCGGACTGGCTCATGGCGTGGTCTCCAGCGTGGCGGCCGCGGATTCGCGCGGGAGGGGCGTGGCGGTGCGGTGGTGGCGGGGATCGGTCATCGTCACACCCGCACTCTCGGGTCGAGCCAGGCGTAGAGGATGTCCGAGAGGAAGGACGCCGTCATGATGGTGACCGCCATGAACCAGGAGACGGCCGCGACCACGTGGACGTCCTGTCGGGCGATGGAGTCGATCAGCCAGGCACCCATGCCGTGCCAGCCGTAGATCTTCTCGGTGAAGGTCGCGCCGGAGACCAGCATGCCGAAGGTGAACGTGAAGTACGTGATGGTGGGGATCAGGGCGGTGCGCAGGGCGTGTTTGAACAGGGCCTTGCGCCGGGTGAGCCCTTTGGCCATGGCGGTGCGTACGAAGTCGGCGCCCAGGACGTCCAGCATCATGTTGCGCTGGTACCGGGCGAAGGCGGCGAACAGCGTCAACGCGAGCACGAGGGTGGGCAGGAACGCGTGGTAGACGCGGTTGAGGAGGAGTTCCCACCACGCGCCTTGGAAACCGGCCGTGTACTCGCCCGAGTACCTGAGGAACTGGAAGCCGAGGGCGTCGTTGACGGCTACGGCGAGCACCTGGATGACGATCGCGATGACGACGGTGGGGATCGACAGCACGAAGAAGGAGGCGCCGGTGGCGGCCTTGTCGAAGGCGCGGTACTGGCGCACGGCGGCGTAGGCGCCGATGGCGATGCCCATGGCACTGCCGATGATGGTGGCCACGGTGATCAGGCGGAGGGTGACACCGGCCTTCATGAGCATCTGGCTGGTGACGTCACCGCCCTGGACGGTCTGGCCGAAGTCGCCGACGACGACCCCGCCCAACCAGGTGAGGTAGCGCTCGATCAGCGGCGTCTGGTCATTGAGGTTGAGGCTGTCGAGCTGGGCGTTGACGAACTCCGGGTCCGGTGGAGGCTGCATCTGCTCGAAGTACTCGCGCGGCAGCAGGTTGGTGGCCGCGAGCATGTAGGCGAAACTCGTCGCGAGAAAAATCAGCACGACGTAGTTCAGCAGCCGCCTGGCTAGGAACTTGCCCAAAACTATCTCCGAACCTCAACTGCCGAACCCAGCGCTCGATATGTGGTTGCGAGTCGCAGTTACTGAGGAACGTCCCGAGGCGGACAGGGGACCGCCGCACCCGGGTGGCCTCAACCCAGGACTGCTAACGGTCTCCGCCACCACGAGGATTACTCCCAGTGACCGTCGAAACACACGTTCTACCCGTTCACGATCCGTGACCGGAATGCCAAGAGTCTGCGGGATCACTAGACACTTGCCGGTAACCGACACATCAAGAAAGGACAACGGTGGCAATTTAGACAGGAACCACTGACCCATTGTCAAGATTACACTATCTGTAACGGATGAACAGCATGGTGTAATGATACAGCGCTGACCTGCGCGATTGCACTCTTCGGGAGGCAACCGGGTAAACGTCGTTTACCATGCCTTGACACTTTTCGGCGAAGTCGACCCCGGTTCGCAACACGCACGAAACACACACCCCATCGGGGAGCAACCAGAGCCAAGGAAGCTTCCTGCGAGCGTTAGCCCCGGGCATAAACTCCGCCACCCTAAAACCTCGCCAGCCCCATCCCCACCTCCAGCTCCATGACTATGAGTAACCATTGTTAACGCTCGCTAACGAGCGGAGGCGACTCCTGCTTACGGCAGGAATTGCCGACATCCCCTGCTACCTGGATGGACTCCCGTGACGTGGCCAGCACCGGCGGCCTGGGACGGGGAACCAACGGGGCCAGCGAACCGGCCTTCGCCATGCCCCACCACGTCCCCAACGAACGGGCCGCGTCCCCGGCGGCGGCCAGGCCCGCCCACCCCACCGGGCCCACCACGGCCGCGCCGTGCCGACGCGGCCAAGAGAGCAGATGCGGCACCGTCAGCACAGCGCCCGCCGCCAAGGCCCAGCGCGCCGCTGACCCACCGCGACCCGTCCGGGCAACACGGCTCACCTGGGCGCCACCGCCCGATGGAGCACCGCGCCCCGCCCGGGTGCCGCGCACTCCGGCCACCGCACCGCCCGCGGCCACCGCCGCCAGCACGGGCCACCACGTCGTCCGGGCCACGCGCGCCACGGCCCCGGCCGTATGCACCAGGTCGACGGCCGCAGGCCGGGCCGCGTCCGCCACCGGGACATCCGCCCCGCGCACCAGCGTCCGAACCGTCACCGCCGCCCCGGCGGCGCCCACCGCCAGGCCCGACCACGGACGCCCGCACAGCGCCAGCCCCAGGCCCACCGCGGCGAGCGGGGCGAGTTCGGGTCCGGCCGCCAGGCGCCCCTGCCTGCTGGCCAGCGGACCTGCCGAGGCACCGGCGTCGAAACGGGTGCGCAGGTAGGCGCCGAACTTGTACGGCATCGGCGTCCGGATGCGGCAGCGCGGCTCGTACCGCACCGACCAGCCCTCCTCGGCCCGCCGCCACAACAGCTCCAGCTCCGCCCCAGCCCCCAGGGACGGGTCGAGGTCGGCGGTCCCCCGGCGCACGATCAGCGCGGACACGGGCTCCACAGGCTCTCGGGAGAGGTGTTCGTTGGGCGGCCCCGGCTGGCCGCGTCCGTAGTGCCCGTGCCCCCAGGGCAGGATCGGCGCCGGGTCGCCGCCCCGGTCGGCACTGAAGGCCGCGAGGGCGGCGACCGCCATCCCGAGGTGACCGCAGCGCTGGCGCGCGGGAAGGACCCGGGGCACCACTGCGGCAACGCCGGGGTCGGCGAAATGGCCGAGCGCGGCGTCGAGCCAGCCGGGGCCGGGCAGCGCGCCCGGCTCCACGAGCGCCACGAACTCGGCCGGACAGGACCTGAGCGCCACCGCACGGGCCTGTGGGCCGCTGTGCGAGCCTCCTGGTGAGCCACCGGGCGGGCCGCTGACCACCCGGAGACCGCGCTGACGGGCCAGCTGGGCGGCCGGGCCGGTGGCACCGGCCACGAGCGGTTCCAGGTGCGGGTGTTCCGCCGCGATCAGGTCCAGGGTGACGGCGAGTTCCCCGGGCGTGGACTGCCCCACGACGGCGATCCCGACGTCGGCACCCGGTGCTGCGGGAACCGGACGCGGGTGGGCGAGCCCGGCCTCTACGAGCTCGCGCGCGAGCACGCGCTCGCTGTGGTGCTCGGGACGGGCACCGCTGAGCCACCGGATGACGGTACTGACAGCGGACGGCGAAAGGCGCAGGGCACGCGGCGGGGAGCCGCCGACGAGCACGTGGCCCTCGTCGGTGAGCCTGACGGCACGGTCGATCTCGACGCCGTGGCCCATGGGCAGGGGGTCGGGGGTGGGCGAGGCCATGCCGTACACCTTGTCGGGTGACCCAGGACACGCGCAAGACCGGATAAACGGGTAAAATCCAGTCAACCTTCACCAAATCGTTATCATCGGCGAAGGCTCCTCAGGGGCGCGCATCCTCCCCGATATCCGTGCCCGGGCGGGCTTCCCAGCCCCATTGACGCCCTCTTTATCCAGCTCAGACAGGGTTAGTCTGTCCGGATGAGGTCGACTGGGTCCCCAAGGAGGCACGGAGCGTATGCTGATCGCGACTAGGCCCTTCAGTGTCGTAGGGCACACACCACACCAGACATGACCTTCCCCCACGGCCTTCCCCCCGGCCCCACCCCAGTCCAGTGGGAAGCCCCGCGGCTTCTCCACCACCGCACGTCGCCACCCTCGTACCGCACCCCCAGCGATACCGAGCGGCTTCCCTCCCTGCTCCAGGGGACTTCGCACCGCGTGTCCACACCGCGCCGTGACCCGTACCGGGCATGGACGCCTCGAGGGCCAGGCGCCAGTTCAGCCCTGCCCTCGTACACACATCCCCGGGGAGTGAACCCACATGTGTGAGACCGCAGCCTCCAGATCCGCGCCAGCCGCCAGTCCCGCGCCGCCAGGCGGGACCCGGACGACGCCGGCCCCTCTCCACCGTCCCCAACGCCCGGCCAGTCCCATGGAAGAGTCCAGCAGCATTCCGAACAACCCCGACACCGCCCCCAGAGCGGCGCGCAGACGCTTCCCTGGCCTGCCCAGCCAGATCGCCTATGCGCGAAGATTCGTCGCCCGCCAATTGGGTGACTCACCAGAGGCCACCACGGCGACGCTGTTGACCAGCGAACTCGCGACCAATGCCGTCACCCACAGCGCTTCGGGCCGTGCCACCGGAAAGTTCGAGGTGTGCGTGCACCACGCGCCCGGCTGGGCGCGGGTGGAGGTCCGGGACCTCGGCAGCACGACGGAAGCACCCCAACCCCAGCACCGGGACCCCTATGACACGGCCGAACACGGCCGGGGCCTGGATCTGGTCGAGGCGCTCTCCTGTAAATGGGGCACGGAACCACGACGAGACGGCCGGGGCCGCCAGGTGTGGTTCGAACTCGTGTGGGACGACGGCCGGTCCTAGGTCGTGTTCCGCTGAACACTGCCCTGAACGGGACGGGCCGGCCATGGTCCGTGCGTCGACGGGTCGGGGCGTTCCCCGGCTCTACTCCTCGGAGGCAGCCGGGGCGGCGGGCTTGTCGTCGTCGTCGTCGGTGGCGGGCAGTTTGTAGCGCTCGTAGAGTTCGCGCGCGTAGTCCTTGGCCTCCTGGGACGGCTCGTCACCGAGTTCGTCCCGCACGAGGTCTTCCAAGCTCTTCTTCGAATCATCCATGAGATGCAGCCTGCCTGGAGTGCGCGGATAGCACAAATCGGCACTCCGGTCACACACGGGAACGGTCCCGAATCCCCCGCATTGCGGCCCTTTCCGCCGGTCCCGTCCGCCCACGCGCCCGGGCGTGTCGCGAGCTCCCCTTGGCGCGCCGATCGGCCTGTTCAAGGCTGCACTTGGTATCGCGGGTCGTACGGACCCATCGCTCTTCGCTTCCTCGCGGCGCGGACGGGTGCGACGACCAGTGTTGCGGAGACGACGCCCAGGAACACCAAGGTCGCCGCGATCAGGAGCGACCAGGACAGGAGATCAGCGGCCGGAGCAGAGACGCCGTGGGTGACGCGCGTGACGAGGTTGGTTCCCGTGGCTGCCGGGAACACGAATGCCCAGTAACCCATGGTGATGGGAGCGCGAACCAACGAGGGGATAAGGGCCAGCACGGTGGTGGCTGTCATGGCGGTGGCACCCAGGAAGATCCAGGTGAAGGTGTCGACTTGTCCGTCACGGACGACGAGCCAGGCCACTCCGGCGGCCGCGGGTGTGACGACGAGCACAGACAGCACGGGCAGCGCTTCGCGGTCGAGAGGTGTCCCGTTGATGAGACGGGAAAAGATCAACGAGCCCATGATCAGCCAGAAGAAGACGGCGCCGCCGAACGTGGTCAGCGCGAGGGCAGGGTGACCGAGGCTGGTCAGGCCGATCGAGGCGATAAACGGCCCGGTCGCCACCGGCATGATGTAGCCGGGGTGGAGGGCGTCGGCACCGAGTTCCGCGGTCAGCCAATGAGCCGTCAGCACCGCGAACAGCACCACCAGGGCCGCGGTGGAAGGCCAGATGATCCACGGGCCGATCCCTGGCAGGTGCTCCGTGTAGTGGACGGCCAGGAGGATGGGAACGATGGGAACGTAGGTGATGAGCGGACCGGTCACCGGGTGGTGCAGCTCTGAGCGGAGGCTTCCTGGACCCGTTGCCACGCCGAGGGCGTAGGAAGCGGTGAACACTACCCACACGAGTGCTGATGCGGCATAGAACCCCTCACCCACCCATACGGGCGCTTGCATGAGGTCGGCGCTGACGGACCAGGCGCCGCCGAGCCCGACCAGGCCAAGGGGTATCGAAAACCACTCGATCCGCACGCCCGTGAACCGCGCGCCGCGACCGGCGCCGGGAAGGGCGGGCCGCTCTCTACCTGCAGTACCTGCAGTCATCGATCCCCCGATCGGTTCTTTCACGGGTAATGCGAAGACACCGACAGGCGGCCGCACTCGGGCCACCTGGAGCTCTTGCACTCGAGACAGCGCAGCACCGCTACACGGTGCGCAGAACAGGGGCCCAGTCCCGAACAGCCACGGGTCGACCGTCGTACCACCGGAAACACCGCGTGCCCCGGCCGTACAGGTGCGCCACCGGGCCCGCCCGGATGTCTTGCGCGTGATTGCCGTCCTGCATTGGATAGCAACACTCTCTAGATTAGATCGCGGCACTATCCAAATCAAGGGGTCCAGGTGACGCGCCGAAAACGCCTCATCCGATGAGGGCGTACCGGTCGCGGACACCGTGCTCCATCCGAAGGGGACCCGCCTCCGCGGGACAGCGGACACCGGCCCCGTGCCCTGCGGAGCGCCTTCCTCATGGAGTCATGGCATCCGAACGCGGTGAGCTCTCACGAGGAAGTGTCGGCGCCGAGCCCGTCCTGCGACGGGAAGCGCTGGACCGTGGAGATCTGTTGCGCCATGCGGCGCAGGGCCAGGAGCAGGGGTTCGGCCAACGCCGTGCCCAGCACCACGTACCGGACGGCCTCCTCGGGGTTCCCGTCGACCGGTATGTTCGCCGCGTCGGCTTCCGCGATGATCCGAATCGCCTCCAGGTAGGCGGTCATCACTTCCGGGGCGACCTCGAACCCGGCCCGGCGCAGGGTGTCGAGGGACCTCGCCACATCCTCCAGGCACTCGGGCTCGCACATCCCGGGCTGCCAACCGAGCCGTTGCGCCAGTTCTTCCGCGTCGGAGAAGTCGATATCGCCCCGGCTCTGAGGCACGACCACCGCGTGCGCGGCTCCGACCAGATCGGACAGGTTGTCCGGCGGATCGTCCAGCGTGGCGACGACCTTCCGCACGCCCGCGACACCCACTCCCGCATCGACCAACGCACGGATGACCCTGAGCCGTTGCACGTGCGCTTCGCTGTAGGTGGCGCGCGTGGCCGACGTGCGCACCCCTTCCGGCAGCAAGCCCTCACGCAGGTAGTACTTGATCGTCGAGACCGGCACACCGGACGTGGCCGACAACTCCGCCATGAGCATCCTGACACCCCCTTGCATTGGAGCGTACCCCTATCTAATATAAGATAGTGTCACTATCGAAAGCGTCAGTATCTAACTGGAGGGCGACGATGGCCAAGATCATCCCCGGACGGGTCACACACGAGTACACGGGAGAGCTGGTGGTGTTCCACATCGGCGCGAGGCTCAACAAGTGGTGGCGCCCGGACCTGTGGATGCCGGTCGTGGGCGCCATGCGGGGGATGCTGACCGAACTCTCCGAAGACCCCGACTCCGGGATGCTCGGCTACGAACTGCTGATCAACCAGAACGGGCCCTATGTCGTTCAGTACTGGTCCTCGCTCGACAAGCTCTACGCCTACGCCTCCGCCCAGTCGCTGAGCCACCGGCCGGCCTGGACGAAGTTCAACGCCATGGCGCGCAAGAACCCCGAAGCGGTCGGAATCTGGCACGAGACCTTCATCGTCGAGCGGGCCGAGAGCATGTACGTGGGAACCCCGCCCATGGGGCTGCCCGGAGCGACGAAGATCCGGCCCGTGGAGAAGCACCACCACAGGGCCCGCGCACGCCTGGCCGACGGCGCCACCGAGCTGCCCAAGGACCCGCCGCAATGACGTCCCGCCGCCTGACAGTCGAGTTCGGCGGCACAGCAGCGACCCCGATCGACAACCCTTAACAGCAGACAAGGATCCGCACATGTCGCACCACTCAGCAGCACCCCTGGACAACCGCATCGCCCTCGTGACCGGAGCCGGCCGCCCCCGAGGAATCGGGCGCGGCATCGCCCTGGCCCTCGCCGACGCCGGCGCCGATGTCGTGGTCACCGACATCGCCCCGGCCCGCACCGACCTGGAAGAATCCGCCCAGCTCGTACGCGAGCGCGGCCGGAGGTCGATCCCGATCGTCCTCGACGTCACAGACGGCCAGGCCGTCAATGCCGCCATCGAGCAGGTGCGCGACGAGTTCGGAACCGTGGAAGTGCTGGTGAACAACGCGGGCACAGGACTCGGTGCCGGACCGTTCCTGGAACTCACCGACGAGGACCTCGCCACCTCCTGGCAGGTCAACGTCCTCGGGCAGGTCCGCATGGCCCGCGCGGTCATACCCGGGATGACGGAGCTGGGCCGCGGCTCGATCGTCAACGTCGCCTCGACCATGGGCCTGGCCGCGGCCGGCGGGTACGGCGGATACGTCCTGGCCAAACACGCGGTCGTCGGATTGACCCGGCTCCTGGCACACGAATTCGGGCCTGCGGGCGTGCGCACCAATGCCGTGGCACCGGGCTACATCTCCACCGACATGGGTGAGGCCGAACTCGAGCTCACCTCGGACCGGCTCGGCATCGACAAGCAGAGCGCGCTGGACGCGATGCTGTCGGAGATTCCCCTCGGAAGGGTCGGAAATCCCAACGACGTCGGCACGGCCGTCGCCTGGCTCGCCAGCGAGAACGCCGGTTTCGTCAATGGAACGGTCGTGCCCGTCTCCGGAGGACAACCGGCAGGGCTGAACTAGCTGACCGCACGTGACGGGAACGCTTATACCGGCCCCTGCGAAATGGTGGGCCCCTGGGGCCCAGGAGATGCCGTTGCGGGAGTGCGTTCTGCAAGGGTTGGCCAGAGCAGTGCCCCTGATCTCCTGGCAAGACAAAGGGCGCCCCGCACGGAAACTCTCCCGTACGGGGCGCCCTCTCTTGTCCGACTGCGGAGCGGCGACCTACCGGTTGTCGGCGGGCTCCTCCGTGGGTCCCTCGGCGGACTCCTCAGAGCCGCGGTTCTCCTCCGAGTCACCCTTGTTCTCGGCGTTCTCGCCGTGCTTGGCGGGCACTTCGCCCGCCTCGCCCTCGGCGACACTGCCGTTGCTCGGCGCCTTGGCCCCCGCACCGGCCTCCGCCTTGGCCCGGCGCTTGGCGCGGCGCCGTTCGTAGCGGGCCTCGGCCTTGGCCTCGCGCTTCTGGCGACGCACCTCCACCAGCTGGTAGAGGACCGGGACCAGGATCAGGGTCAGCAGGGTCGAGGTGACCAGACCACCGATCACCACGAGGGCGACCGGGGCGGAGACGAACGCTCCACCGCCGGCCAGGCCCGTGGCCATCGGGATGAGCGCGGCGATGGTACCGACCGCGGTCATCAGGATGGGCCGCAGACGGTGCCTGGAACCCTCCACGATCGCCTCGCTGAGGCCCATCCCCTTCTTCCGGTTCTGGTTGATCAGGTCCATCAGCACGATCGCGTTGGTGATCACGATGCCGATGAGCATCAGCATGCCGATCAGGGCCGCGGCACCGATCGGGGTACCGGTCAGCATCAGCAGACCCAGCGAACCGGTGGCGGCGAACGGGATCGAGATGAGCAGCATGAGCGGCTGCATCAGGCTCTTGAACGTCGCGACCATGATCAGGTAGCAGATGACGATCGCGGCGAGCATCGCCAGACCCAGCTGGACGAAGCCCTCCGTCTGCTCCTGGCTGACACCGCCGAGGCTGGCGGTGGCGCCCGAGGGCAGGTCGACCGTGTTCAGGACCTCGGTGATCTCGGCACTGACCGCACCGAGGTCGGAGGCGGTCGGGTTGGCCGACACCGTGGTGCTGGTGACGCCGTCGATGCGGGTGAGCTCCGGCGGCTGTTCGACCTCGGTGACGTCGGCGACCTCGGAGAGCTCGATCTCCTCACCGGCGGGCGTCATGAGCGGGAGCTCCTCGAGCTCCGCCACGGTCTCCGGTGCGTCCTCGACCAGGATGACCACGTCGCGGCTGATGTCGTCGATGGTGGCCTCGCCGACGTTCTCACCGTTGAAGGCCGCGGCGACCGTCTGGCCGACCATCGCCTCACTCAGACCCTGCTCGGCGGCCTCCTCACCGTCGACGTGGACCTCGAGCGAGGCCTGCGACTCGGCGATGTCACTGGTGACGTCGTCCGCGCCGTCGATCTCGCGCAGCTCGTCCTCGACGATCCCGGCGGCGTCGGCCAGGGTGCCCTGGTCCTCGGCGGTCACCTGGACCTCGATACCCGAGCCGCCCATGCCGCCCATGGCGTCCAGTCGGGGCTCGTGCTCGGTGTCGAGGTCGGCGAACGTGTCCCGCAGGACGTCGCGGTTGCGCAGCTGGTCGGTGTCCGGGTCGGCCGTGATCGTGTAGTCGATCTGGTCGCTGGCCCCGCCGCCCATCATCGGGTTGCCGCCGACGTTGACCTGGTAGGTGTCGATCCAGGCCATGCCGGCCAGGGCTTCCTCGACCTTCTCGGCCTCGGTGTCCGCGGCGGCCAGCGACGTGCCCGGCTCCAGCTCCTGGATGGCCGTGTAGGTGTTCTCCTCAGCCTCGCCCATCCAGTCGGTCTCGGAGTTGGCGGCCATGGCGACGGTGCCGCCCACGATCGCCAGTGAGGCGGCCAGGGTGACCACCGTGGCGGTCTTGCGCTTGGTGGTGATCCAGCGAATGATCGGCAGGTAGGCGCGCTGCAGCGGGGTGCGCATCTCGCGCTTGTAGGCCTCGCGCTGGATCTCCTCGCGGCTGGCGTCACCGACCTCGGCGGGCCGCAGGAACCAGTAGCACAGGACCGGCGTGATGGTCAGGGCGACGAGCAGCGAACCCGCGAGGGCGAGGCTGCTGGTCACGGCGAAGGGCATGAAGATCTCGCCGACCATGCCGCCGACGAACGCCAGCGGGAGGAACACGGCGATCGTGGCGAAGGACGAGGAGGCCACGGCCGTGGCGACCTCGCGGACACCGTCCTTGACGGCGGTCATCCGCTCCTTGCCGTACCCCATGTGTCTTCGGATGTTCTCCAGCACAACGATGGAGTCGTCCACCACCCGGCCGATCGCGATGGTGATCGCCGCCAGGGTGAGCATGTTCAGGGTGAACCCGAAGCCCGCCATGCCGATGAAGGCCACGAGGACCGACACCGGGATGGACACCGCCACCACCAAGGTGGAGCGGATGGACAGGAGGAAGACCAGGATCACGATGACCGAGGCGACCAGACCGTAACCGCCGGCCTCGAACATGTCCGTGATCGAGTCGTTGATGAAGGGCGCCTGGTCGAAGACCACGGCGAGGTTGATGTCGTCACCCAGGAGCTCGGACTGCTGGTCGAGCACGTCCTGGACGCCGTCGGAGACCTCGACGGTGTTGCCGTCGGGGGTCGCCATGATCGTGAGGGCGACACTGGGGTCGCCGTCGAGGCGCGCGATGGTGGAAGCGTCCTCGGTCACCATCTCGACCTCGGCGACCTCGGAGATCTGCACCGGGCTGGGCGCGGGGGCCGGGGGCGCCCCCGGCATCTCGGCGGACTCGTCCACACCCTGCGAGGGCTGGATCCACAGGTCCTCGATCTCCTCGAGGGAGGTGAGCTGGTCGCCGGTGGTAACGCTCAGGCTGCGGCCGTCGTCGTCGATGGAACCGCCGGCCATGAGCAGGCCGCTGGACTCCAGCGTGTCGGACAGGTCCTGGGTGCTGAGCCCTTCGTCCGCGAGGTCGTCCTCGTCCGGGGTGATCTCGACCCGCTCTTCGGGGACACCGCTCAGTTCGGCCGAACGCACACCCTCGACCGACTCCAGTTCGGGGATGAGGATGTTCTCGATGCTGGAGGCCATCGCCTGCTGGTCACCGTTCTCGGTGCTGGCGGCGAGGAGCATCACCGGCATCATGTCCATGCTCATGGCCATGACGGAGACGTCGGCGTCCTCGGGGAGCATCCCGTCGATCTGGTCGACGGCGACCTGCGCCTCGCGGACCAGTGCGTCCTGGTCGCGGCCGTAGTCGAACTCCGCCATGATCTGCGCCGAACCGGTGCTGGAGGTGGAGTTGATCGAGTCGACGCCCTCCACACCCTGCACGGCCTGTTCAAGGGGCTCGGTGAGCTGCCCCTCGACCACCTGCGGAGTAGCGCCTTCGTACTGAGCCGAGACCATCACCATCGGGAGGGACATCTCGGGGAAGAGCTCACGCTTGGCGGAGGAGGCGGCGAAGACGCCGAAGAACAGTACGGCCAAAGTGATGAGGAGGACCAGTGCCCGGTTTCCGAGCGACATGACCGATAGCCGGTTCACGCGTTCGTCCCTTCCGCATGGTGGGTGACGATCCCGTGCGGGGATCTCGGTCGCCCAAGGGCCGTTGTGGCCAGTCTGGACATGAGAGGTGCTCGCTCCTAGCTCGCCGTGTGTGGGACGGCCGGACCGGGAGGTGCGCCGTTCGTCGCCGAACGCGCACTCACTGGCTCGGTCTCGGCACCGATCCGCGAGGACGTGGGTGGGGGATGCGGTGTGCATCCGCGGGATACGGGCCCTCGGAAAGGGGCAGGCATCCGCCGGGCGCACCACTCACCATACGTCGCGTTATATCGGAACTTGGGCCGATCCTGGCCGGTTCAGGGAACTCTCAGGGTCCTGTCAGCCTTCTGTCAGGGTCGAACCCAACCAAAGTTAGGGACGCTTTCCACGTTTCGGGGATTCCCCCACCTGAAGTGGCCCTTCACATCCCCCGAATGCCCCACCCCCTGTAACGGACATCACACACCCTGTTTTCGGATTCCCAGAAAGGGACACGGGAGGTGAGCACGAAGAGCACTCCCTCACTTCCCCGGGGTGACCAGACTGCCCCCCAGGGGACGCAGTGACACCTCGCGCCACGGGAGCGCCGGCCGGAGGTCCGCGGAGGTCGGTTACGGCCCTCCGCAACGGCGCGGCGCGATGACTCAGACAACCGGGGACTGCTCCCCTGGGGCCTCAAGGGGATCGTGGGGCTGGGCAGTACCCCACACCACCTGAAGGAGGTCCTCCAGGGCGTGGGCGAGGGAGGCGTCGACCAGTTCATAGCTGACCTGGCGCCCCTTGGCGTGAGTGAACACCAAGCCGCAGTCGCGAAGGCAGGCAAGGTGGTTGGACACGTTCTGCCTGGTCAGGCCGAGCCGGTCGGCGAGTCCAGCGGGGTAGTCGGGCCCCTCGAGCAGGGCCAGCAGCAGGCGGCACCGAGTGGGGTCGGACAGTGCGCGCCCGAGGCGCTGGATGGCGGCGAGGCGCTGCTCGGAGGTCAACATGAAAATCATTGTACATCGTTTGCTGTATAGACAGCACGGGCTGTATAAACAGTGGTAGCTGTATAGACAGCGTTGGCTGAACTATTTGGCGAGCAGCATCCCGAGAGATGCGATCGCAGCATCCCGAGACGCAGGGGGAACGATGGGTGCGGGACACGACCACGGCGCGGTCACCGCCGGAGCCGCCAACAAGAAGAAGTTGGCGCTGGTCCTGGGCATGATGCTCGTTGTAGCCGTCGTCCAGGTGACGGGCGCCGCTTACACCGGCAGCCTCGCCCTGCTGGCCGACGCGGCTCACACGATCACCGACTCCTTCGGGATCGCCCTGGCCCTGGCCGCCGTGTGGATCGCGAGCAAGCCCGCCACCAGCAAGCGCACCTTCGGCTACCAGCGCGCCGAGATCCTCGCCGCCGCGGTCAACGCGATCGTGCTCTTCGTGCTGTGCGGGTACATCGTGATGGAAGCGGTCGACCGGTTCCGCGAACCCGCCGAGGTCTTCGGGCCCGGCATGGTCGCCGTCGCGGGCTTCGGCCTGGTGATGAACATCGTGGGGTTGCTCATCCTGCGCTCCGGCGCCAAGGAGAGCCTCAACGTCAAGGCCGCCTACTTGGAGGTCATGACCGACGCGCTCGGCTCGGTGGCCGTGATCATCGGCGGCCTGATCGTGTGGCTCACCGGCTGGCAGCAGGCCGACACCCTCGTCTCCCTGGGCATCGCCGCGATCATCGTGCCCCGCGCGTGGTCGCTGTTGAAGGAGGCCGTGCACATCCTGCTGGAGGCCACCCCGAAGGGGATGGACCTGGCCGAGGTCCGCGAACACCTCATGAACCACCCCGCGGTCATCGACGTCCACGACCTGCACGCCTGGACCATCACGTCCGGCGTCCCGGTGATGTCCGCGCACGTGGTGGTGGCCGAAGAGGACCTCCAGGACACCGGGATGATGCTGGACCAACTGCACGAATGCCTCACCGGACACTTCGACGTGGAGCACTCCACCCTGCAGCTGGAGCCGCCGGGGCACGCCGACCACGAGGGCGCCCGACACCCCTAGGGGTACTGCGATGATCTTGCCCCTGTCTCCCCCGGCCGCCGAGGGTGGAGCTGAGGGCAAGATCATCGGTGATGGGACCGGCGGGGATCCGTGCTCTGGCCAGGTCCTTTTGACAGAATCGTGCGGGTCCCCGAGCGAGGAGCGTCCGTGGCACTCCCCCGCCGCCTGCGATCGGAATGGCGCACCGCCCGCGAGTCCCGGGCCTGGCACAAACCCGCGCGGGTCTTCCTCCTGGTCTTCGTCACCGTCGACCTCGTCGGCGCGGCCCTCCTCACGACCCCGCTGGCCACCGCGGACGGCCAAGGGCTCCCCTTCGAACAGGCCTTCTTCACCGCGACCTCGGCACTGTCCGTGTGCGGGCTCAGCGTGATCACGATCGGGGGCGACCTCAGCGGGTTCGGCCAGGGTGTGGTCCTGGCGCTGGTCCAGGCTGGCGGCATGGGGATCATGACCCTGGCCTCACTGCTGGGTACCGCCGTGATCCACCGCTTCGGACTCCGGATGCAGCTCAACGTGCAGGCCGAGGTCCGCACACTGTGGGTCGGCGACGTACGCGGCCTGGTGAGCCGGGTACTGAAGGTCTTCCTCCTCCTCCAAGGCATCACCTTCCTCCTGATCACGCCGAGGATGTGGCTGGCCTACGACCTCTCCTTCTGGCAGGCCGTCCACTCCGGCTTCTTCCACGCGATCACGGCCTTCAACAACGCCGGACTGTCCCTGTACCAGGACAGCTTCGTGCGCTTCTCCGGCGACGGGTTCATCCTGTTCCCCGTGGCCTTCGCGATGATCCTCGGCGGGATCGGCTTCCCCGTGCTGCTGGAACTCCGCCGCCAGCTGCGCGGCCCGCACCGGTGGACCCTGCACACCAAGCTCACCGTCACCACCTCCGCCATCCTCTTCGCCGCGGGTGCCCTGCTGGTCACCTCGATGGAGTGGAACAACCCGGACACCCTCGGCCAGCTGCACTGGTGGGCGCGGATCACCGACGGGTTCTTCCACGGGGTGATGCCGCGCAGCGGCGGCCTCAACGCCGTGCACACCGGCGAGATGCGGGACTCCACCCTGCTGGTGACGATCATGCTGATGTTCGTCGGCAACGGCAGCGCCGGAACCGCGGGCGGCATCAAGGTCGCCACCCTCGCCGTCCTCTTCCTGGTCGTGCTCGCCGAGGTCCGCGGGCACGACAAGGTGCACGTCTTCGGGCGGCAGCTGCCCTCCGAGGTGATCCGGCAGTCACTGAGCCTGGTGTTCCTGTCCGCGACGGTGGTCGCCGGGGCCACCCTGCTCATGCTGCACGCCACCAGGTTCGACCTCATGCCGGTCATGTTCGAGGTGGTGTCCGCGTTCGGCGTGGTGGGACTGTCCACCGGCATCACCCCGGAGCTCGCACCGTGGAACCAGTACCTGTTGGCGGTGCTGATGGTGGCCGGGCGGATCGGCCCCATCACCTTCGTGACCGCGCTGGCCTTCCGCGACCGGCACCGCCGGTACGAGCTCGCCGAAGCGCGGCCGATCATCGGATGAGCACACTCCGGCCCGCGCGCACCCGCCCCCGTCCCGCCAGCACCAGTCCTTGAGGAGGCACCCGCATGGCACACCGCGACCGAGCGGACGACCGGCGCGTCCTGGTCATCGGCCTGGGCCGGTTCGGCAGTTCGCTCGCCCTGGAACTGGTCAGCCAGGGGTGGGAGGTCCTGGGCATCGACTCCCACCCGCGCCTGGTGCAGACCTACGCGGACGCGCTCACCCACACCGTCGTCGCCGACGCCACCGACGAGGAGGCGCTGAGACAGGTCGGCGCGGCCCAGTTCGCCCGGGCCGTCGTGGCGATCGGCACCCATCTCGAGGAGAGCATCCTGACGACCTCCCTCCTCGTGGACATGGGTGTGGCCACGATCTGGGCGAAGGCGACCAGCCGTCGGCACGGTCGCATCCTGGAACAGGTCGGCGCCCACCACGTGGTGCTCCCGGAACACGACATGGGCGAGCGTGTGGCGCACCTGCTGTCCGGCCGGATCCTGGACTACGTGGAGCTGGAGGCGGGCTTCGCGCTCGGCAAGACCCGCGCCCCCGCAGCGATGGTCGGCCGTACTCTGCGCGAGACACGGGTCCGGCAGAGGTACGGGGTCACGGTGGTTTCAGTGAAACGGGCGGGGGCGCCCTTCACCTACGCGACCCAGGAGACGGTCCTGCACAAGGGCGACATCATCGTGGTGGTGGGGCGCACGGACGACGTGGAGCGGTTCGCGGAAAGCGGCTGAGGGGAGTGGCCGAGGCCCGGCCGGAGGAGGGCCGGGGGCGACCGGAGGAGGGCCGAAGGGCTGGAAACACCCCGGCGGAAGATCAGCGCACCTCAGGCATAGTGGACAAATTGACAACCGTTTTCATTTTCCCGATGATGGTGTGCATGCGAACTGCCACCGTGCGAGCCGCCGCCCTCGGCGCCGCGACCATCATGATCGTCTCCGGGTGCGGGAGTGACGGAGGAGGTGAGGCCGACGACAACGGGGTCTCTCCTGCCGAAGCCGACCTCACCCTCGTCACCGGTGTCTACCCCCTGGAATGGCTGGCCCAGGAGATCGGCGGGGACAGCGTCGCCGTCGTCCAGCTGACCGAACCCGGTGCCGAGCCGCACGACCTCGAACTGACCGGCCGACAGATCGGCGAGGTCAGCGAGGCCGACCTCGCCTTCTACGTCGAAGGGCTGCAGCCCGCGGTCGACGAGGCGGTCGAGCAGGAGGCCTCCGACAGCGCGCTCAACGTCGCCGACATCGTCGATCTCATCCCCGCGGACGACGACCACGGTCACGACCACGACGATGACCATGGCCACGAGGACGACCACGACCATGATCACGAGGACGAGGACGAGGACGACGGCCACGCGGAGGACGACGGACACGACCACGACCACGGCGACTACGACCCCCACTTCTGGCTCGACGTCGAGCTCATGACGGAGACCGCCGAGGCCCTCGCCGACGAGCTCTCCGAGATCAACCCCGACGGCGCCGACCTCTACCAGGAGGGGGCCGAACAGGTCACGGGTGACCTGGCGTCCATCGGCGAGGACTACGAGGACGGCCTGGCTTCCTGCGAGCACAACGAGGTGGTCGTCGGGCACACCGCCTTCACCTACCTCACCGAGAACTACGGTCTGGAGCAGATCGGGGTCAGCGGGGTCGACCCCGAGACGGAGCCGTCTCCGGCCCAGATCGCGGAGATCACCGACGTCGTCAGCGAGCGCGACATCACCACGATCTTCACCGAGCCGCTGATGCCCGACGCCACAGCGGACACCATCGCGGCCGAGACCGGAGCCGAGGTGGATGTACTCGACCCGCTCGAGGGCGTCACCGACGATTCGCCCGGCGACGACTACCCGTCGATCATGCGCGGCAACCTCGACGCACTCACTACGGCGCTCGCCTGCGAGTAACCCCCGAACCACCCCCGGACTGCGCCCTACGGTCACCTTTCCGACCCGCGCACACGGCCCCGCCGACCCCGTCGGCGGGGCCGTTTCCGTACCACGGCCAAACGCCCGTAGGACCTTCGGACAAGAACGATTTAAGGCCGGTCGAACCCCCTCTGAACAGGGACGATGAGAGATCGGATGAGCCGGCGAGCGGGGCTCCGATTACATGGCGCTTACATACTTCCAAACCCCCGGACAAGTGGCCATCGTCACGCTATGCTCGTGAGAGTGAGAGTGCCGATGCACGTGCAAGTGACAGTGCATCAGCACGCACGTCCCCTCAGTTGACGTCAAGGAGCTAGACGATTATGACCGTAAACAACGGCATCCGAGCGACCGATCTGACCGAAGCCGCCTGGCAGAAGGCCAAACGCAGCAACTCGCAGGGCGCCTGTGTCGAGATGGCCCGACTGAACGACGGCTCGATCGCCGTACGCAACTCGCGCTTCCCGACCGGACCCGCCCTGGTCTACACCCAGGAGGAGATCGACTGCCTCATCCTGGGCGCCAAGGACGGCGACTTCGACAACCTGCTCGGTTAGAGCGACTTCACCGACCGGGCCTTGAGCGCCTGGCCCGCGCGTCGGCGCGGGAAACACGATCCGGGGCACCGTCCCGAAGCCCGCTGGGAGAACGCGCCCCTGGGGCGGCGCGTTCTCCGCGGCCTGGTACGCCTTATCCTGCTCTCTCCCAGGCCGCAGGGGCTAGGAAAAACGGGGGCTCCGTCCACCGCGGACGGAGCCCCCGCCTGTCCCTGGGGCCCGAAGACCCGGGGACCCGCAAGACTGGGACCCGTAGAACTGTGCCTGGAACCTGCGGTGTCCAGCTCCCCCAGCCCCCGGAAGGCAGCCGCGAAAGCCGACGGGCCCGCCGCGGCAGGCCCTGCGCTCCCCTTCCGGGGTTTCACTCTGCTCCGGTCCGCGGTTCCCCTCCACCGGACCCCGTACTTCTACCCGTACTGCTAGTCGCCGCTACTCGTCATCGAGGTCCTTCAGCATGCCCTTGAGCATGGAGAGGGTCTCGTCAGGGGTGGCGGCCGAAACGCTGAGCCTGGTCATGGCCTTGGTGTAGGCCTCGACCACACCGGGACGGTCCACGATCTCCCCGTCAGTGAGCTGCTCCAGGTAGAGGATGTCGGAGAGCTCGAAGGCGGAGTAGCGCAGCAGTGTGAACGAACCGGCCTCCGCGGCGTGGGCGCCCACCTCGAAGGGGACGATCTGGAGGGTGATGTTCTCGAAGGTCTCGCACAGGTGGATCAGGTGGCTCAGCTGGCCACGCATGATCTCCTTGCCCTTCTCTTTACCCCCGATGGGACGGCGCACGGCGGCCTCGTCGAGGATGATCCACATCCGCTTGCCGTGTTCGAGGTTCTTCTGTCTCTGCAGTCTGGCCTTGATCCGCTGCTCGGTGACCAGGTCCGTCTCGACGCCTCCGGAGATGATCTCGCGCGCGTACTCCTCGGTCTGCAGCAGACCCGGGACGAACTGGGACTCGTAGATACGAATGTGGTCAGCCGCCTCCTCGAAGCCCACATAGCGGATGAACCACTTGTGCAGGGCGTCGCCGTACTCCTTCCACCAACCCGGTTTGTTGGATTCGGAGGCGAGATCCCTGAATTGCTTCAGCAGCTTGCGGTCGGTGACCCCGTACATCCTCAGGAGGTCCTCGATATCGCGGGTCTTGAATCCGACTCTGCCGAGTTCCATACGGCTGATCTTGGACGCCGACGCGCGAATCTTCTCCCCCGCGGCTTCACGTGTGATGCCGCAGCGCTCCCGGTGCTTGCGCAGCTGGTGCCCGAGGAGCATGCGACGCACGGTGGGGCCGCTCCCCTGCCGCAATTGAGCGATATCCACGTTCGCCGCCTCTCTGTCATTCTCCGAACAAGGGTATCGGGTCGCCCGGCCCCCTTTGCCGCGCGGTCAGGACACTACACGTACACGGTATAGCCAGTGCCTCGTTCCGCTCACAGAGTGACCTCATGCACCCCTCCTGCCCTCCCAGGGGCGGATCACGCACCGGTGGCCCCGCTGGCGACCGGTGAAGCGCCCGACAACGGACCCCCTGTCATCGAGTCACACGAATTGCGCCCAAACGAACTTTCCACCGGTCGGAGTGGGAATCACACCCCACTCTCGCGCGAAAGCGCTCACCAGGGCAAGCCCTCTGCCACCCTCCATGGTGGGATCGGCTTCCGTTCTGCGCGGCAAGTGATCTCCCCCATCGCGAACGGCACAGATGAATTCACCGCCGCTGCGCATGAGCGAGAGCTGAATACCCGACTCGCTCTGCCTGGTCAAGGCCAGGGGGCCGCCATGCCGGACCGCATTGGTGACCAATTCGGAAACAACCACCACGACATCATCCGACAAGTACTCCATCCGCCATTCAAGGAGCAGAGCAGCCGAAATCTCGCGAGCGGCACCCACAGCCCGGGGACGGGGCTCGAAGGTCCACGTGACCGCGTCGTGCCGGTCTCCGCAGACAGGGGTGTTCCAACGGCGCGACCCGTGCGTCAGGACCCTGAGCCACCAAGCACCGGCCGGCTCTGCCACCGCCTCCGCACACTCCATGCCCTTCAACTCCTCACTGACGCGCCGTGTACCGGGCCGAAGACAGATAGGGGAAGGCTCGTGCTGCTGCACGGCCCGAATGCACGTGCATCTCGGTCTTGCTGGCAATCGTAGGCCACACCCCGCCAAACTGCAGGCAAACGGTGACACAGGGCCGAAACCTTTGCGCCCGCGCAGGTGAGCGGGGATGGAAAAGTGCGGAATCGGCGCGGCCCCGCACCTGTACCGAGTGCGGCGAAGCACCCCCGGCCACGTACCGACCGGTAGGCATGCCGATAGTATTCGCTCGCGCCCACCTCGTGAATTGATGGAGGTAACACCATGTCCCCAACGCCTCGTGTGGCGATCGTGACCGGCGCGGCCCGCGGCATCGGCGCCGCGACAGCCGAGCGGCTGGCCCGTGAGGGCCGCGCCGTCGCCGTCGTGGACCTGAAGGAGTCCGACGCCCAAGAGGTCGTGGACCGCATCACGGCCGACGGTGGCAAGGCCATCGCGGTGGGCTGCGACGTCTCCGACGCCGACCAGGTGACCGCCGCCGTCGACACCGTCGCCGAGCGGCTCGGCCCACCCGCCATCCTCGTCAACAACGCGGGGGTGCTCCGCGACAACCTCCTGTTCAAGATGTCCCCGGACGACTGGGACACCGTCATGAACGTCCACATGCGGGGTTCGTTCCTGATGAGCAAGGCGGCCCAGGCCCACATGACCCCCAACAAGTGGGGCCGGATCGTGAACCTGTCCAGCTCTTCCGCGCTGGGCAACCGCGGCCAGGCCAACTACTCGGCGGCCAAGGCCGGTCTGCAGGGCTTCACCAAGACGCTCGCGATCGAGCTGGGCAAGTTCGGCGTCACCTGCAACGCGATCGCCCCCGGTTTCATCGAGACCGCCATGACCCGCGCGACCGCCGAGCGGATCGGCATCGACTACGAGGACATGAAGGCCTTCAAGGCTGGCGAGATCCCGGTGCAGCGCGCCGGCTACCCGGAGGACATCGCGAACGCCGTCGCGTTCTTCACCGGTGAGGACGCCGGCTTCGTGTCCGGCCAGGTCCTGTACGTCGCCGGCGGGCCGCTGGACTAGCGTCGCCACGCTCTTGGCCGTCCCGTCCGGAACCCCAGCAGTTCCGGGCGGGACACGCGTATCAGGCCGCGTGCGGTTCGAACCAGACCGAGTCCAGGTCGTGGCCCGCACTAAGCCTGACGTCGGCGTTCAAAGCGGCGGCCAGGAGGCGGAGCAGGGCTACAGTCGGCTCGGTTCCGCCTTCCTCGATGCACTCGATATCGTCAGGCTGCATGCCAGCTCGTGAGGACAGATCCTCCACGGACAGCCCGAGTTCCCGGCGGCGGTCGTAGAGCGCCTTGCCGAACGCCAGGGACTCCCGGATCGCGATCCGATCCGGGTCATCGTTCGAGGGCTCAGGCCGCACCCAGCGCGTGTGGTAGCCAGCCATGATCGCTGCCTTTCGTAGGACTCGACCCCCGGACCGTGATGCAGTTCCGCGCACACCTTCTGTGCCCGAACTGCACGGTCGATCTGCCGTTGATCATGCTGCTTCGTCTTACGGAAGACCGTGAGAAGCACGATCCTCCGGTCGGAAGTACACCAATACGTTACTCGGACCGCGACATCTCTCAACCTAAGGCGCAGTTCCCACACGGGACCGTCCAGGTGGTCAGACCACGGCCCTCCCAGCCGGGGCCCTTCTCCGCCAGGAGTCCAGCAACCTCGTCCACCCGCTTGAAATCAGTCTCGCTGAGACTGTCGAGCCAGTCACGGACCTCTGGCTCTATCTCGAAGTCGTACAACCAGCGCACTCTGGATCCCCCTCAGTCTGAACGCGGCAACCCTAGCCGTGTACCAACCGAGTCGGTGGCTGATTCGTCGATTCGGTCAGCGGACGACTCTGACGGAACGGGTCTTGGTGCGCCGGAATGTCGGTGGCTGTGCGTAGGGTCGTGCCCCCACACGATGAGGAGCCCTATATGGCACTGCGCTGGTACACCACCGTGATCGAGGCCCGCGACCACCGCGCTCTGGGCTCCTGGTGGGCCCGGGCTATCGGCTGGGACATCCGCTTCGACACCGAGGAAGAGGTCGTGCTGGTCCCGCCGTGGGCCGGGGAGCTCGGACCGAAGCTGCCCTTCCACCAGGTACCGCCGGGACTGGTGTTCGTGCCCGTCGAACACGACAAGGGCGCCAAGAACCGGCTGCACCTGGACTTCGCCCCGCACGTGGACGACGACCGGGACGCCGAGATCGAGCGGCTGCTCGCCATGGGCGCCACCCGGGTGGACGTGGGCCAGACCGGCGAGCACCCCTGGGATGTGCTGGCCGACCCCGACGGCAACGAGTTCTGCGTCCTGTCCTCCCGCGAGGAGTGACCGCCTCTGGCACCCGTCAGCGGACGGAGACCGTGCTGTCGTCGTGTTCGCCGGAGTCCTCGATGGTTTCGGTGACCTCGGCGACCAGCTCTTCCAGGAGCGCGACCCCGCCGGAGTAGTCGGGGTGGTGATCGGAGAAGACCGCCACCAGGTACTCCCGGTCGTGGCCGCTGACGTAGCCGACGCTGTTGACCGTCCACAGGCCGCCGTTGTTGTCGCGCGGGGTCCAGCCGTTCTTGAGGCCGACGGTGTCCTCCGGCTCGGCCGCGGCGGACACCCCCCAGGCCTGCTCGGGGGCGACGGACTCCATGAGCTCGCGGACGTAGGCGCGGTCTCCGTCGGACAGCGGTCCCTCGCCGGTGTACAGGGCCCGCAGCAGGCGGATCTGGTCGGCGGGAGTGGTCATCGTGGAGCCCCACACACCGGTCGGGTTGGGTTCGGTACGGGTGAAACCCAGGTTCTCCGAGTGCCGGAGGAACCCGTCAGTGAAGCCCATCCGCTCGTAGAGGCCGTCCGTGACCTCGTTGTCGCTGAACCGGATCATCTGCTCGGCCTGGGCGCGCTCCCCGGAGGTGAGGTCGCGGTCCTCCTCGTCGGCGCGCATGAGGAGCATGGTGAGGACGGTCAGCTTGGCCACGCTCGCGGTGGGGAAGCGCTGCTCCGCGTTGTGGCTGAAGGTGGTCCCGGTACGCAGGTCCTGGACCGCGATGCCGAATTCCACTTCGGGCGCGACTTCTACGGCCTCGATCCGCTCGGTGAGGGCGGCGCGCTTCTCGGGCGGCAGGGCGGTACCGCCCTGGGCGGGGGAGGTGACCGGGGCGAAGGGGATCAGGGGCAGGTAGGTGTGTGAGGTCAGCTGGTCGAGGAAGTCCGTGTCAGGGGGCAGGGACGCGACGGTCGCCGAGGTCGCCCCGGGAAGGGCGAAGGCCATGAACAACGCGATGAGGCTCGCCATCGCGAGCGACCAGACTCGTCGGTCGGCGGAGAGACGCCGGGTCACGCGATCACCGGTTCGTTGGCACCGTGGGGGATGTGGGCTGTGCCGGATATTATCCCCGCGGAGGCCGGAAAAGCACCCTCTCGATATGAAATCGGTACCGAGTTCCGATTTGTGGCTTACGCCGGTGCTTCAGGGGGCTCAGGGAACGAGCGGAACGTTCGTGACGACCAGTTCGGGCCACACATACTGGTCACGTCGGCCCTTCAACGCCACGTCAGTCCGCGCCGGTCCGGCTGTCCTCGTCGATCCCCCGGGCCACCAGGGCCTCACCGGTGGCATCGGCCATCCGGAGCAGGTGCACGATCACCGGCACCACGAGCAGGTGGGGGCGGCCGGACAGGCCTCGGGCGCGGTAGCCCTCGCGGGCGGCGCGCCAGGCGGTGGCGACCATCGGGATCGAGCGGATGGTCAGCGCGAGGACCAGGGCGACCCGGTCGGGGTTGACGCCCACGTGGCGCAACGGCCGGGCCAGGCGCTCGAAGAGGCCGAGCATCTCCCGCACGCGCGTCGTGAGGGTCACCGCGTTGGCGAACAGGACGAGCACGGCGAGCTGCGCGCAGAGGCGCACACCCTCCTCCCAGGCGCCCATGAACAGGGTCTGGAACACCCCGATGGCCAGGAGGAAGGGCCACAGGACGCGCAGGACTCCCAGGGCTCGGCGCGGGTGCAGACCGACGGCCGGGTACAGGAGCAGGGCCGTCACAAGGGTCCCGAGAGCCACCCGGAGGTCGGCCGCGATCAGCAGCGCTGCACCGATGACCAGCAGCGCCAGGAGTTTGGGGCCGGCGGAGACCCGGTGCAGCATGCCTGTGCCGGGGACGTACAGCCCGATCACGCTCACCGGTCGGCCCCTCCCCCTGAGTCTTCGGGTCCCGGCGATTCGGGCCGCGGTACCTCGGGCCGCGGTACCTCGGACCCGCTGGGCCCAGCAGGTCCCTCGGACTCCTCGGCGTCCAGGAGCTTGGTGTAGAAGGACACGGCGTCGGCCGGGGCGCCGTCGAAGGCCACCCGGCCGTCGCTCATGACGAGCACCCGGTCGAAGTCGGCGAGCAGGTCAAGATCGTGGGTGAAGAGCACCACCTGCTGCTCGAGCCCGGCGAGGGTGCGGTGGACCATGCGGGTGTTGCGCAGGTCGAGCAGCGTGGTGGGCTCGTCGCAGACGAGGATCCCGGGTTCGGTGACCAGCACGGAGGCCAGCGCGAGGAGCTGCTTCTGGCCTCCGGAGAGCAGGTGGCCGGGGTGGTCGCGGTGGTTGGCGAGGCCGTACCGCTCCAGGCAGGCGTCGACCCGGCGGGCGGTCTCGGCGCGGCCCAGGCGCAGGGAGCGCAGACCGATCTCCACGTCTTCGGCGACCGTGGGCATGATGATCTGGTTGGCGGCGTCGGAGAAGACGAAGCCGACGCGGCGCCGGATGTGTTTGGCGTGCCGCCGGGTGTCCCACTCCCCCAGCGACACCCGGCCCCCGTCCGGCAGGACGAGTCCGTTGAGGGTACGGGCCAGCGTGGACTTGCCCGATCCGTTGGCGCCGATCACGCCGATCCGGTGTTCGGTGAGGTCCAGGCTGATGTCGCGCAGGACCGTGCGACCTTCGTAGGAGTGGGAGACACCCTCGAGGCGGAGCATCAGGAAGACTTCTCATCCGGGTCGGCGGCCCGGTTGGCGCTGGCGGCGTCCGCGCTCTCGTCCGCGCTCTCGTCGGCGACCGGCCGGCCCGCGGGCGGGATCGGGTAGGCGCGGAAGACGGCGCTGGCGATGGCCGCGGTCAGGACGGCCTTGAGGATGTCGCCGGGGAGGAAGACCGCCATGGACAGCCCTGCTGCGAGGACCCCGTCGCCGAGGACGACGCCCATCCACGGGACGCCGATGGCGTAGATGACGATGATGCCGCCGAGGGCGTTGATGAACAGACCCTGCCAGAAGCTGTACTTGCCCTTGCGGACCATGAGGTCGGTGAGCAGGCCGATGACCAGAGCGGCGAAGACCCAGCTGACGACGAACCCGGCGGAGGGCCCGGCGAGGACGGCGAGGCCGCCGCGGCCGCCCGCGAAGAGGGGCAGCCCGGCGAAGCCGAGGGCGAGGAAGGTGGCCACGGCGAGGCTGCCGCGCTTCCAGCCGAGGAGGCTGGGGGCGAGCATGATGCCCAGGGTCTGGAGGGTGACCGGAACCGGGGAGAACGGGATGGGGATCGCGACGGTGACGCTGAGCGCCGCGATGAGCGCGGCGAACACGGCGACGAGTGCGAGGTCGCGCGCGGTCAGGCCCCGGTAGCGGACGTGGGCCGTCACTGTGGTGGGCATGCGTGGTTCCCCTCGGGGAGGTAGTGGGAGCGGATCACCGTCCATTGTCCGTTATGCGGGGTAGCGGTGGAGGAGGCGGGGCACACAGAAGTGCGTGCCCCGGCGTTGTAGAGGCTCGACTGAGATGCAGGTCACAGGGGCTCTGCCCGCTCACCTGCCCGAGCAGAGGTCCTCGAAGTCGAAACCGAAGGCCGCGGTGAGCGCCCCCGCGACCACGCCGGGCAGCTCGTCGCGCCCGTCGTCCTCGGCCCAGCGCACCAGCGCGGTGTGCATGGCGGCCAGACAGGCGCTGACCGCTGCTTGTGCTTGGAAGACCGCGTCGCCGGCCGCTTCGGAGCCGACCACTTCGGGGTCCGTCCCGTCGAAGTCCATCACGCTGAGTCCGCCCGCTCCGGGCCCGATGGCGTCGACGATCGCCCGCTGCAGCGCGTCCTGACGGTCCAGGTGCCTGGCCCGCAGGGCGGGGGTCGTGATCATAAGGTGGTGCCGGGTGCGCTGGAACCGCTCGTTCGCGGTCGGGTCCCCTTCCGGGGCGGCGCCGGTCAACGCCTCCGCCGAGCGGATGAGCGCGATGCCGATGCGGCGCACCAGCGGCTGCGCGGGGGATATAGCCGCGATCTGCTCGGCGGCGAGCGGGCCGCACCGGTCGGCGAGGACGAGGTCCTCCTTCGCGGGGAAGTGCCGGTACACGGTCTCGGATGAGATCCCCGCCGCCTCGGCGACGTCCGCCACGGACATGGCGTCGTACCCGCGCTCAGCGAACACGCGCACCGCGTGCTCCTGGATCATGCGCTGTGTCTCGCGCCACTGCTGTTCCTGAGGGGTGGTCTGCCGATCGCTCATGTGGTGGACGCTAACACCTTGGTGGTGGCGACTCGCGCGAATCTCATGAGGCGGTTGGCACGGGTGAGCTGATCGGTAGGAGGCTCCTGTGACCCGAGCTCACCCTGTTTCGATGCGCTCACCCCTGTTCAGACTCGCTGAGTCTGCGGCGGCCCGCCCGGCGAACCATCCCCGCCAGTTGAACGCCCGGCGGACTCGTGACGTCCGCATCCCGGGGAAGGCCTCGGCCATGGCCTCCTCCACCTTGCGCTCGCGGGAGGCCAGTACGGGCAGCAGGTCGGTGCCCTCGCGGGCGTAGTCGTCCACCGCCTTGCGCTCCTCCGAGCCCGCCGACTCGGCGAGCCGTTCCCCGATGCGCTCGGTGAAGGAGGTCAGGAAGGAGGTGCGGAACGAACGGGTCCTGGACCGCCAACGGGAGTCCCGGGAGGGACCGGACCGCCGCATCGCGGTGGTGGCCTGGACCAGCAGGGACGTGAACATCATCTCCACCATGTCCACCTCGTTGGAGAAGCCCATCACCGTGCACATACGCAGGTTCTTGTGCCAGATCGAACGGCAGTGGTTGGCTTGCGCCACGACGCTCAGCAGCGTCGCCTTGAGCTCCTCGTAGGGAGCGTCAACGGGCAGGCGGCGTCCGCCCACCTCCAACACGGTTCCCGTCTGTGCCTCAAAGGCGGCGTAATCGATACTGTGGCGGGCCATCATCTGCTGGGCGCGTTCGGAGAACGCATCGGCCTCCTCCTGGAACTCTGTGGCCTCCGCTTTGGCCAGCAGCGCCCGGACCCGGGCGAGCTTGCCCGGGTCCGCCTGGCTCCCCACTTGCTCCGGAGCCCGGCGGGCCGTTCCCGGTAGCGGCAGGAGGACCTGGATGTCGGAGAGCTCCGCTATGAATTCCAGGAGTGCCAAGGCGAGCTCGATGTAGGCCTGACGGGTGAGGCCGTGGCGCTCGGAGAACAATGCCGCGTGGTCGATGTCGGTTGCCCACCACTGCTCGCCGAGTCCGCTGACCTGAGAGGCCCACTCGGGGGCCACTCGCGCCTCGGCGTAGTGCCGGCTCTCGGCCACCACTATGTCGGTGACCAGGTTCGCTGCCTGAGCCGTGCTCTCCTGGCGCACCGCCCGCACGAGTTCGGCGGGCTGCCAGCCGCGGGGCCACACCGTGCCGACCGCTTCGACGAGTATCTCGAACAGGGTCTTGTCCACCGTCCGCCGCCACTGGGGTCCTGTCTCCAGCGCCAACAGCTCGGCGGCCTCTTCCAAGGGCGTACCTGGGGGGCATTGACCACAGTCACACGGGTCAACGGCCGCACCGATCACGGCCAGCACCATGTCCCGCTCGGGGACCCCGTCGAACAGCTGCTCGTCCTGCGTGGCGGCGCGGCGCCGCCGTTGCTGCTCGCGCGTCTTCTTCTACTTGGCTCGGCGGCGTTCACGGTTGCTCTTGCCCACGTACGGAATTCCTTCCTCGGTGTTGGAGTCAGTCCGAGCATCCCATCAGAGTGATCTCAGCGGGAACCGTTATGGAGGGACCGGGGCAGAAGGACCGGGAATTCGGGGATGTTGTTGCTTCGGGCTCTTGGCTTGACATCTGTGGCCCCGAGGTCCGCATGGGTGGGGGTTTGCTGCTGGTGCGGGTGGTTCTCCCCCTTTTCCTGCCGCTTGATGGTGGCCGTCTCCGCTGCGCGCGTCAAGGTCGTCGCCGTCGAAGCGCTGGCGCGCTATCGGAGGCGCTCCACCTTGACCCGCTTCACTGCGACGGCGGGTTGGCGGCTAGCAGGAACGGGGGAGGTGTGGGCAGGGGAGGCGGCGGGCCCTTCGGGCCCGGAGGACCCAACGGCACAAGCACGGCCTGGCGGCCGTCAACCGCCACTCCACCGGAGCGTTGACGCCCGGCGGTGTCGCGGCCGGTCATGGTGTGCGGCGAACCCCGGTCGGCGGGTGGGGCTGGTGTTTGGGGGCCGGCCGGTGCTGGGGCGTGGGTGAGCCCCCCTGTTGGAGGCAAGAACAGGGGTGAGCGTGCTTCTAGGACCAGGTCTCACCCACGGCCCCCGGGGTGGCGAGAGCTCGGGGCCGGGACCGGCTCCCCGAGGGCGGGGTGGGGTCTGTCCATGCGGGGGTAGAGACCCAGCGGAAGCGGGGGGCTTGGGGTGATGAGGGGTGGCTGGTTACGGGTTCGGGTGTGGGGCTGGATCCCCATCCGGGTCCCCCTCCTGGTTTCCGGTGCGGCCTCGGTTTCGCCCCGACCACATGCGGCGGTCCTGGCGTACCGACCACCGGTGCTTGATCTGGTTATGGGTCGCGCACAGCGGCTGGATATTGGCGGCACTGGTCGTGCCGCCCTGCCAGAACTCCACGATGTGATCAGCCTGGGTCCAGGGCAGGGGCACCTCGCACCCGTACTGCCAGGCGCAGCTGGTGTGGCCGTGGAAGGCGGCCGCCCGGATCTTGGGCGGGGCCAGCCGGCAGGACCGGCCCACATCCAGGACCTGACCGTTCTTCTGCTCCACCACCAGGCGGCGGATCCAGCTCTCACCGAGGAGTTCGCGCACCACCGAGATGGGCACGACCTGCCCGGTCTCCGTGGTGGCCGGACCAGCGTCCTCGGCTTCCTCGTCCCCGGCCAGGGACGTGGCGGGCACGGTGATGTTGATCAACGCCGTGGCCGTGGTGGGGGTCTCGCACCCCTGGTGGGACTGGGCGAAGCCCAACGCGGCCATGAGGGCGTCGTAGGTGCGCTCGTACTTGGACAGCCCGTCCTCGGGGTGGAAGGGCACCTGGTAGTTGTCCAAGGCCACCTGGATCCGCAGGGCGTCGGCGGGTGAGCCCCACATCTGGAAGAGGAACGTGCGGTCGAAGGTGGTGACCAGTTGGGCGCCCCGGGCGGCGTGGGCCGCCGCGTGGTCCTTTTCCACCTTGTTGGGGTTGAGTCGCATGCACAGCTGGTGGGCGAAGTGGGTGATCTGGCCCACCGACATGTTCGGGCGCGACTCCTTGAAGTCCAGGATTCCGCATTCCATTTTCGCGCGGAACAGCTCCGGGTCGGGGTGGTCGCCCTTCTGCCTTTTCTCCACCCCGGCATCGGCGCCCTTGATGACCGCGGCGGCTTCACCCACCGACAGGGTCCCTTCGGCCAGTGCTTCCAGGGTGGGGGCCATTTCCTGGCGGAACTGGGCCCGCCCGATCAGGGCCAGGTCGTTGGCCTGGGCGGCCGCGATCCCGAAGGCGTGGCGCAGCCACGCCTCCAGGTTCCTCTGTCCGCCCTGTTCCAGCAGCTGGCCGGTGGCTTCGAGTTGGGCCAGCCGTGCGGCCATGGAGACTTTGATCTGGTCGAGCTGTTCCCACACGCGGGTGGCCTGGTCCAGCACCTCGCCCGCCGCTCCCGGGGGCACGTCGCGGTTAAAGAACGCTGTGGTCTCGTCCCGAGCAGCGACCACCGCGGTATCCACCGGGGTGTGCCCGGTGGGGGTGGGTGCTTCAGGAGAGATCGTCATTCTTCTATTGTAAGCGAAAGGGCCGAACAAAGGAAGTCTTATCGCTGGTTCGCGCTGAATTCATGACTTTCGTCAGGGGTGCCCCTGACTTTCTTCGGGCTCCTGATTCAGGCCGCCTGGTGTGGTGTTTATGTCCACCTGGAATTCCAGGTCGCTCATAGGGGATGATCTTGCCCCTGCCTCCACTCTCGAGGGCCGAGGGTGGAGCTGGGGGCAAGATCATCGGGGAAAAAGGCCGAGGGGACCGGGTATTGGGCACACGGACGCGGGCGGGGACGAAGGCTCCCCCGGTATCGAGCATGCGCGCCAGACCGGGCCCGCGACAATCCGGGTGCCGCCCGGCTGTGGATAACAGGGCCTGCCCGACAGCGGAACACCCGACCGGCCCACAAGCCCGGCCCACAAGCAATACCGTCTCGCAGTTGAGCCCGCACCCACACCCGCACCCGCACCCGCACCCACACCCGCACCCGCTCCGGAACCCTTACTACACCTGGCCGACCCTGATTCGGTGACTCCGATCGGGAACCTTCCGGGAGCGGGTTTCGTTGGATGACGGGTGGCCGTCGCCACCCCCTTTCGATGAGGACTCTCTCGGAAGGGGCACTCCATGGGCCGGCGCTCTCTCGCGCTGTTCGTCGTCATCCTGGCCGCGGCCACAGACCTGACCGACGGGGCAGTGGTCAACATCGTCCTCCCCGTCATCCAACGCGATCTGGGTGCGACCGATGCGACGGCCGCCGCGATCGCCTCCGCCTACACCCTCGCCCTCGCCGTCCTGCTGGTCACCGGCGGGCGGCTCGGCGACGTGTTCGGGCATCGGCTCCTGTTGGGGCTGGGCATGGCCGGGTTCGTCCTGGCCTCGGTGCTGTGCGCGACCGCTCCCACCGCGGGGTGGCTGGTCGCGGCGCGGGCCCTGCAGGGGGTGGCCAGCGCGGTCCTGGTCCCGCAGGTGCTCGCGATCATCCAGATCCTGTACCCGGCCGAAGAGCGCGGGCGTGCGCTGGGGCTGTTCGCCGCGGTGGCGGGGACCGCGACACTGGCCGGTCCCATGTTGGGTGCGCTGATCACCGCGGCCGACCTGTTCGGCTGGGGCTGGCGCGCGGTGTTCGCGATCAACGTTCCCTTGGGGGTGCTGGTTCTGGTGGGGCTGCTGGTGGTGCCGGGCGGCCGACGGACCGTGTCGGTGCGGGACTTGGACCTGCCGGGTACCGCCTGGTTGGCGGGCGGGCTGACCCTGCTCGTCGCCCCGCTGCTGTGGGGGCCGGGCGCCGGGTGGCCGGTGTGGGCACTGGCCTGCATGGCGGGCGCGGTGCCGGCGCTGGGTGTGCTGGTGGTCCGGCAGGGGCGGCGCTCGAGGGCGGGTGCGGCCGTGGTGGTGGACCCGGCGCTGTTCGGATTCCGAGGGCTGCGAGGGGCGCTGGCCGTGACCGGGTTCGTGTACGCGGCGGTGTTCGGTTTGTTCCTGGCCCTCACCCTGTACCTCCAGGGCCAGTTGGGGTGGAGCGCCGTGACCGTGGCACTCGTGGTGCTGCCGTGGATGCTGGGCATTCCGGCGGTGTCCGGACCGGCGTCGAGGTGGCTGGTGCCGAGGTTCGGACGGCGGGTGCTGGCCTCGGGGCTGCTGCTGATGCTCGTGGGCATGGGGACGCTGGCGGTGGTGCTGGTCGGCGGCGGATCGGGAACGTGGGCGATGGCCGACGGTGGGCCGGGTCCCTGGGCACTGATCGGCGGTGACCCGAGTCCGTGGGCGCTGGTTCCGGGGCTGCTGGTGGCCGGGACGGGCATGGGGCTCGTGGTCGCCCCGGTGCTGGGGCTCGGCCTGGCCGAAGTGCCGGAAGGGCTGGCAGGGTCGGCGTCGGGGCTGGTGAACAACGCCCAGCATCTGGCGGGTGCCGTGGGAAGCGCCCTGCTCGGCGGGCTGTATGCGGCAGCGAGCAGTGGGGGTTCGATGGGCGTGGTGCTGGCCGGGGTGCTGGTGCTGCTGGCGGGCGCTCTGGTGAGCGTGCGGATGCTCCCCGAACACACGCCAGGGGTCGAGCGTGGACGGTAAGGGGCTGGTCGGGGAGTTCGGGCAGCGCTGGGCTGGCGGAGCCTGAGCTCCCCCTTACAGCTAAGAGACCACACCGACCTCAGGGCACGCCACCGGGACCTGTCCAGCCTGTGGACAACCCGATGACCACCGGGTAGCGGGCCAAGGACCTACCCGGGGTCTGACGACCGTTTACCGCTCCCGGGCCGCCTCGGCGCGTTGGATGCGTTTGATGGGGACCGGGAGCACGCAGACCGGGGCCGGGACGTCCAGGCGGTGACCGGTGTCGGCGGGGATTCCGGTGTCCGGGTCGATGAGCAGCGACATCAGCGAATCACCGTTCTGGGCGGCGGCGACCAGGTGGTCGGGCTGGCCGTTGTGGCCCCGGACCACGGCGAAGTGGCGGGGCCAGGCACCCACGGGGGTGTCGGCCAAGTGCTCCAGGCGGGCGCCCTCGTCGCGCACCGCGAAGGTCGAGATCGAGTCGGCGCCGCGGTTGGACACGTACACGCGCCCCTCGTAGGTGTTGGTCATCGGCAGGGCGTCGCCGTCGGCGATCTCACGGCCCTCCACCTTGAGCCGGTGCAGGGTGATCTCACCCGGGTGGTTGGCCTCGGTGACCGCCGCCTTGTGCGCGCCGAGGGCGGGGAGGGAGCCGAGGTGCTCCCCGGTGCCTTTGCGGGGGTTCCAGCGCACGATGTGCACGCGGGAGTCCAATTCTCCGGCGACGTAGACGTAGCTGCCGTTGACCGCCAGGTGCCGCGGCCCGGTACCCGCGGGCAGGGCGACGGTGCCGAGCAGGCCCTCCTCCGATGCGGGGGCGGGCCCCTCGTTCTCCGGGCTCAGGGGCGTGGCGTAGTGGTAGACGCGCAGCTCGTCGGTGCCGAGGTCGGCGGCGAGCAGGTAGCGAAGGCGGGGTTCGTGCGAGTCGAGGACGACCGCGGTGCTGTGCGCGTGCGGCCCATCCTGCCGTTCGGTGACCGGGCCGCGTCCGCGGTGGGCGAGTTCGCGGTCCGGGGCGGTGGGGGTGCCGTCGTCCCGGGTGGGCACGAAGCTGACCACGCCGTTGGCGTAGTTGGTCACGGCCACCTGTTCGGGTCCCAGGTAGCGCACGTGGCAGGGCGAACCGCCGCCGGTGGGCACGGAGCCGAGTTCGGTGAGTTCGGCCTTCCCGTCCGCCCGGAAAGCGGTGAGTGCGCCTTTGGCCCGCTCGTTGACCGCGTACACCGTGGGCGGTTCGGCGCGGAAGGCCAGGAACGAGGGGCCGGTGGTGCGGGCGGCGACGCCGTCGGCGCGCATCTCGCCGGTCTCGGGGTCGAACCAGACCCGGTGGATGCCCTGCCCCTCCCCCTGCGGCTCGGAGCCGGGGGTGTAGGTCCCCACGAGCAGGAGCCGCCACCGCTTTTCCACCGAACCGTCCGGGACGCCCACCGGGCACCTCGCTTCCCTCGTAGCCGCAGATGTGGTCTATACCACCCCGCCGATGCTATCGCCCTCTGCCCGACCGGGGAAGGTGCGCCCACGCCCCCGCCACGGCCTGCGTGATCTTGCTACCAGAGGCGAAATCGGCGCCGAAGTTGCTTCTGGTAGCAAGATCACGGGGGTTGCGGCGGCTAACTCACTTTCCGGCCTGCTTGACGGCTTCGAGGGCCTTCATGATGCGTTTGTCCGAGACCGGATAGGCCGTGCGGAGCTCCTGGGCGAAGAGGCTCACCCGGTACTCCTCCAGCATCCAGCGCAGCTCGACCACGTCCGGATCGCCGCCGCGGCCCGCGGGCAGCACTCCCCTGAGCTTGGTGACGGCCTGGCGCATCTGCTCGACCTTGGACAGGTTGACCTGGTCGCGGCGCGGGTTGTCCGGGAGCTTGTTCAGCCGGTACTCGATGCCGCGCAGGTAGCGGTGCAGGTCGTCCAGGCGGGACAGGCCCGTGCGGGTGATGAAACCGTCCGAAACCAGGTCGCCCAGCTGGCCCTGGACGTCGTTGAGGGACGGCAGGACCGCCAGCGACGTGGTGCCCTTGACCTTCTTGGAGACCTTGCGCCACAGCACGAGGACGCGGGCGGTCCTGTCCAGGATCTCCGCGAGGGTGTCCCCCAGATCGGCGCGGACCCGGTCGGCGAGCTTGGCGAAGTCCTCGGCGTTCCACACCGGGCCGCCCTCGCGGGCGAGCAGGTGGTCGACGGCAGCGGTCTCGGCGTCGGCCAGCATCTTCTTGATGGAGCCGTGCGGGTTGTCGGCCAACGCGAGCTTGTCCGGGTTGTTCAGGCCCTTGCTGACCACCGTCGCCGGGGACGGCACGGTGAGCATGAGCAGGCGCCGGACGCCCGCGCGCATCGCGGAGCGCTGTTCGGGCCGGGTGTCGAAGATGCGGATGGCGACGCTCTCGCCCTCGTCCACCAGCGCGGGGTAGCCCTTGACCTTGGGGCCGAGGGCCTTGCGCTCCAGGGTCTGCTCCAGCGGGCCGAAGTCCCAGGAGGTGATCCCCTTCTTCTCCACGCCCTTGGCCTCGGTGGCGATCGCCTCGCGCAGCCGGGGCTTGAGCTTGGCGCGCAGCTGTTCCAGGTCCTTGGACTCGGCGAGGGTCCGCTTGCGGTCGTCCACGGCGCGGAAGGTGATGCGCAGGTGGTCGGGAACCCGGTCCAGCTGGAACTCGGTCGGCGGGATGCGGTCCCCGGCCATCACCGAGAGCTCGGCGGCCAGGGCCTCGGTGAGCGGGCCCCCGTAGGGGGTCAGGCCACCGCGTGCCCGGGCCGCGTTGTCCGGCACGGGTACGAAGTTGCGGCGCAGCGGCTTGGGCAGCGAACGGATCATCGCGGTGATGAGTTCGTCGCGCAGGCCGGGGATCTGCCAGTCGAAACCGGTGTTCTCGATCTGGTTGAGGAACTTCACCGGGACGTGCGCGGTGACGCCGTCGGAGTCGCTGCCCGGCTCGAACTGGTAGGTGAGCGGGAAGACGAACGCGCCTTGGCGCCACACGTCCGGGTAGTCGTCCTCGCTGATCGCGTCCACACCGTCGTTGATGAGCTCCTCGCGGGTGAAGTCGAGGAGTGTCGGCTCGGTGCGGCGCGCCTTCTTCCACCAGGAGTCGAAGTGCGCGCCGGAGACGGCGGAGTCGGCTACCCGGCCGTCGTAGAAGTCGAACAGGGTGTTGTCGTCCACGACGATGTCGCGGCGGCGGGCCCGGTGCTCCAGGTCCTCGACCTCGTCCAGGAGCTTGCGGTTGTCGTGGAAGAACTGGTGCCGGGTCTCCCAGTCGCCCTCGACCAGCGCACGGCGGATGAACAGCTCGCGGGAGAGCTCGGGGTCGATGCTGCCGTACGACACCTTGCGCTGCACGACGATGGGCACCCCGTAGAGGGTGACCCGCTCGAAGGCCATGACGGCGCCGCGCTTGCGCTCCCAGTGCGGTTCGCTGTAGCTGCGCTTGACGATGCCGGAGCCGAGCTCCTCGGCCCACTCCGGTTCGATCTTGGCGACCATGCGGCCCCAGAGCTTGGAGGTCTCGACCAGCTCGGCGACCATCACGTAGCGGGGCTGCTTCTTGAACAGCGCGGACCCGGGGAAGATCGCGAACCGCGCCCCGCGGCCGCCCAGGTACTCGTGCTTGTCCGGGTCCTTGAGGCCCACGTGCGAGAGCAGCCCGGACAGGAGCGACTTGTGCACGTCGCGCGGGTCGGCGGCCTCCTCGCGCAGCGGCGGCACCTCGACGTCCATGGTGCGCAGGACCTGCTTGAGCTGGCCGTGGATGTCCTGCCACTCGCGTACGCGCAGGTAGTTGAGGAACTCTTCGCGGCACATCCGGCGGAACTGGTTGCCGGAGAGCTCCCGCTGCTTGTCGCGCAGGTGGATCCACAGGTTGAGGAACGCCAGGAAGTCCGACTCCTTGTCGGTGAACCGGGCGTGCGCCTGCTGGGCCTGCTGCTGCTTCTCGGTGGGGCGCTCGCGCGGGTCCTGGATGGACAGCGCCGAGGTGATCACCAGGACTTCGGCCAGGCAGTCGCGCTTCTCGGCCTCCAGGACCATGCGGCCCAGGCGCGGGTCGACGGGCAGCTGGGCCAGGCGGCGACCGACGGGGGTGAGGCGGCGCTGGCGCGAATCCTTGTGGCCTTCGGCGGGCTTGCTGGTCTTGGTCCGGTGCGTCTCGGGCTGGAGGGCGCCGAGCTCCGAGAGGAGGTTGACGCCGTCCTTGATCTGCCGGTGGTCGGGGCCGTCCACGAACGGGAAGGCGGCGACGTCGCCCAGGCCCAGGGAGGCCATCTGGAGGATGACGGAGGCGAGGTTGGTGCGCAGGATCTCAGGGTCCGTGTACTCCGGGCGGGAGAGGAAGTCCTCCTCGGAGTACAGGCGGATACAGATGCCCTCGGACACGCGGCCGCAGCGGCCCTTGCGCTGGTTCGCGGAGGCCTGCGACACCGCCTCGATGGGCAGGCGCTGCACCTTCGTCCGGTGGGAGTACCGGGAGATGCGGGCGGTGCCGGGGTCGATCACGTACTTGATGCCGGGCACCGTGAGCGACGTTTCGGCGACGTTGGTGGCCAAGACGATGCGGCGGCCGCCGTGCCGGGACCACACGCGTTTCTGCTCGGCCACGGACAGGCGGGCGTAGAGGGGCAGGACCTCGGTGCCGCGGAGCTTCTTCTTCTCCAGGGCTTCCGCGGTGTCCCGGATCTCCCGTTCCCCGCTGAGGAACACCAGGATGTCGCCGGGGTCCTCGCCGGAGAGCTCGTCGACGGCGTCGAGGATCGCCTGAGTCTGGTCCTTGTCGGTTCCCGGGCCGGGATTATTTTCCTCAGGGTCGAGGATGTCGTCCGAGACGGGCCGGTAGCGGACCTCCACCGGGTAGGTGCGCCCGGAGACCTCGACGATGGGTGCGTCGTCGAAGTGGCGGGAGAACCGCTCGGGGTCGATGGTCGCCGAGGTGATGATGACCTTCAGGTCCGGCCGCTTGGGCAGGAGCTGTTTGAGGTAGCCGAGCAGGAAGTCGACGTTGAGGCTGCGCTCGTGGGCCTCGTCGATGATGAGCGTGTCGTACTGGCGCAGCATGCGGTCGTGCTGGATCTCGGCGAGCAGGATGCCGTCGGTCATCAGCTTGACGAGCGTGCTCTCGTTCGAGGAGTCCGTGAACCGGACCTTGTAGCCGACCGTCTCGCCCATGGGGGTGCCGATCTCGTCGGCGATGCGCTCGGCCACCGTGCGGGCGGCCAGGCGGCGGGGCTGGGTGTGGCCGACCGTGCCCATGACCCCGCGCCCCAGTTCCAGGCAGATCTTGGGGAGCTGGGTGGTCTTGCCCGAGCCGGTCTCACCGGCGACGATGACGACCTGATTGTCCCGGATGGCCTCGGCGATGTCGTCGCGCCGGGCGCTGACCGGCAGCTCTTCCGGGTAGTGCAGCTCTGGGACCGCCTCGCGCCGCAGGCCCACACGGAGTTCGGCGCGGTCGATGTCCCCGGCGATCTGGGTGGTGACCGAGGCGCGGCGGCGCTCGTCACGGATCTTGGCGAGGCCGTCGATACGCCGACGGAGCCGGTGCCGGTCGGCGGGCATGAGGTCGCGCAACCGGGAACGGAGTTGGTCCGCGGCGGGCGCGGGCGTGGTGGTGCTCATCAGTACTCAAGGTTATGAGGGCGGGCAACCGGTTTTTCCCGGCGACGGGCAGGGCTGGCGGGGCAGGGACGGCCCCGGGCACACCCTCGCTCCAACGTCCATGGGGCCGGGGTTTGTTCCGTCGGTCAGGGTGGGTCGGGCCCCTGGGGCCTCAGCGGGTGTCGGGGCCCGCCACGAGCAGGCCTACTCCGCTGTTCACCAGCGACGCGGCGAAATCCTCCGGTGGTTCCTCGTCGGTGATCAGAAGGTCCACCGCTGACAGCGGCGCGGTGGCGAAGTCGGCGATCACGCCGAGTTTGGTGCGGTCGGCGACGACCACGACCGAACCCCGGGTCTGTTCGATCATCAGGCGGGCGATCTCCCCCTCCCACGGGGAAGGGGTGCTCAGGCCGCTCACGGGGCTGATCCCGTCCACGCCCAGAAAAGCATGGTCCGCGTGCATTTGTCGGATGTGCTGGTTGGCCAAGGGGCCCACGAGGGAATTGGACTGCGCGCGGTACGTACCGCCGACCACGATGAGTTCGTTGTCCGACCAGGAATGGGCGAGGGCGGCCGCGTTGCTGGTGATGACCCGCAGGTCAGCGCGTTCAGCCAGGCACCGTAACACGTGGCGGTTGGTGGAACCGCTGTTGACGAACACCGTTTCGCCGGCCTCGGCGATGGTGGCCGCGAGGTAACCGATGCGTTCCTTGCCCTCGCGCTGGCGCTGGTCCTTGTCGGAGTACTCGGGCTCGCTGTTCAATCTCTGCGTGATGATCCCGCCACCATGGGTGCGCTCCAGGGTGCCTTCGGATTCCAACAGGGCCAGATCCCGGCGGATCGTGACGTCGGAAACCGCCAGTTCGTTGCTCAACACCGAGACACGGACCGCTCCGTTCTCCCGCAGCCGGTCCAGGATCCGCTTGCGCCGCTCGGCGGGTATGGCCTCGCGCGTCATCGACAGTCCTCTCTGCCCGAGTCGTCCGGTGGCGGCCACCCGCATGTCCGGGTAACACGACCGACATGAACTCATCACACTTTCGCTAATGAACGAAAGAGTACGCGAATGTATGTTTCCGCACCTTTAACCCTTGACGCAACCAGGGCTACCTGCCTATGGTCCGAAATCCGAACACAACCGAACAGGTAGCGAACCGGGCTTCCTATCCAGAAGGCACGCTGTGCCGGCATGCGACCCAAGTTCCTATCCGCTGGCTGAACAGCGCCTGTCCCGTTCGGGGTGCCATGGGCATCCGCGCGATCGCGTGAGTGCCCGGATGGTCCGGAAAGCGGCCGCACCCGCCATCCGGGCCGTATCGAGAGGAGCGCAGATGAACAAGGGCTTGCGGTTAACAGCCGCCTGCGGAGCGGTGGTACTGGTCAGCACGGGCTGCGGCGGATTCGGCGGAGACACCGAGGTGATCAGCTTCTACTCCCCCGAGACGCCGGACATGACCCAGGAAATGGCCGACGCGTTCATGGAGGAGCACGACTACACGGTGGAGGTGAACTACTCCGGCACCAACGAGCTCGTGAACCAGATGATCGCCGAGTCCGACAACCCTCAGGGCGACCTCTGGTACGGCGGCGGTGGCTGGATGCCGTTCGAGAACGCGCTGGACCAGGGCATCATCGAGCCCTACACCCCCACCACCGTCGAGGACATGGACGCGATGCAGGGCGACATCGCGCTGCGCCAGGAGGACTGGGGCTGGACCGGCGCCGAGCTGTTCGTGCTGGGCCTGGCCTACAACCCCGACGAGGTCTCCGAGGACGAGCTGCCCCAGACCTGGGCGGACCTGGCCGACGACCGCTGGGCGGGCGAACTGCAGTTCCCCAACCCGGCCGCCTCCGGCACCGCCACCCTTCTGGTCCTCAGCCAGCTCATGGAGATGGGTGAGGAAGAGGGCTGGGAGTACCTGGAGACCCTGGCCGACCACGCCACCGCCATCCCCGACTCCGGCGGCGCGCCGACCGAGGCCGTGACCACCGGGGAGGCCAACATCGCGGTGGGCTACGACTTCATGGCCTACCAGCACGAGGACCGCGGGGAATCGGTGGACTTCCACATCCCCGAGGAGACCCCGGTCCTGGTCAACCCGGTCGCCATGGTCACCGACGGGCCCAACCCCGAAGGTGCAGAGGAGTTCATCGACTGGATGCTGTCCACCGAGGGCCAGCAGATCCGCGCGGACTGGTTCCACATCCCGCTGGACGACGAGGTGGAGTCCCGCACCCCGATCACGCTGGACCAGGTCGAGGAGCACGCCCAGGAACTGGACGTGGACTGGGTGGTCGACAACTACGACGACGCCCGCGACGAATGGAACGAACGGATCGGCTAGGGCGTGTCCCGCGGACACGCCCCGCGGGGGCTGACCGATTCGGCGCCACCGGTGTCGGCCGCGGTCCGACCGTTCGGTCGGGTCGCGGTCGGCACCGCCTCTGCGGGAACCACCCCGCCTCAGCAGCAGCCAGGAAGGTAAACGATGGTAGCCGTCAGCCTGCGGAACCTGTCTAAGAGCTTCGGTTCGGGAGCCAACGCGACCGTCGCGGTCGACGACGTGAACCTGGAGATCGAGGAGGGCGAGTTCTTCGCGCTCCTAGGTCCTTCGGGTTGCGGCAAGACCACGACCATGCGCTGCGTGGCCGGATTCGAACGCCCCACCCAGGGTGAGATCTGGGCCGGGGAGCGGCTCATCAACGACGTTCCGCCGCACAAGCGCGACACCGGCATGGTGTTCCAGAGCTACGCGCTGTTCCCCCACTACGACGTGTTCCAGAACGTGGCCTACGGCCTGTTGATGCGGGACCTGTACAAGGGGAAGGTCCGGGCGTTCGCCGGCCTGTTCAGCAAGCGCGCCGCCCGCTCGTCCGCCGACATCCGCCGACAGGTGAACGAGGCGCTGGAGCAGGTCGGGCTGACCGGCTACGACCGGCGCCAGGTGAGCCAGCTGTCCGGCGGCCAGCAGCAGCGTGTCGCGCTGGCCCGCGCGCTGGTGCGGCGCCCGGCCGTGCTGCTGATGGACGAGCCGCTGTCCAACCTGGACAAGAACCTGCGCATCCAGATGCGCACCACGATCCGCGAGATCCAGCGCGAGGTCGGTATCACCACGATCTTCGTGACGCACGACCAGGAAGAGGCCATGGGCATGGCCGACCGCATCGCCCTGATGCGCGACGGCCGCCTGGAGCAGGTGGATACACCCACCGTCCTCTACGCCCGGCCCAATTCGGCCTGGGCCGCCCGCTTCGTGGGCTCCTCCAACCTCGTGGACACCACTGTGGAGCGCTCCGACGACACCCGCACCGAAGTGGTGCTGGGCGGCCGGAACATTCGCATCCCCGCCTCCGAGGCCGTCGTCGGCGAGAAGGTGCGGCTGCTCATGCGCCCCGAAGCGCTTTCGGTGCAGGCGGCGACAGACCCCAACCAGAACGCCGAGAACACGTTCCCCGGCACCATCGCCGATCTCACCTACCTCGGCCCCAACATCTCCTACACCGTGGACATCGGCGCGGCCGGCGGCGCTTCGGTCGTGCCAGCGGAGCCTACGGGGAACAAGGCCCCGGGCGCAGCGGCCGCCGAAGACGCGGCCCAGGACGACAAAGACCCGGACGGCAAGGCCACGGACACCGAGGCGCTGGACGAAGCCGAGGCGCTGGAAGCTGATGCGCTCGCAGCAGCGGACGACCCGGTCGCCAGCCAGCTCATCGAGGTCACCGACACCTTCCGCGGCGCCGACGCGCTGCTGGACGTCGGCACCCCGGTACAGGTGGCCATCGAACCGAACCGAATCACCTTGGTTGAGGAGGGTTCCTCGTGAGCACGGCCGTGGCCGATCCCCCCGAGGGTCGGGAGTCCAAACCGGGGTCGCCGCCGACGGGCAGAAAGCGGCGCCAGCGCTCGTTCCACGTGGACCTGCTGGCGTTCTTCCGGGTCCTGGTGCTGGGCTTCTTCACGCTCTTCCTGATCATCCCGCTGCTGTCCATGGCGGTCGTGGCGTTCACCGGCGAGACCGTGAACATCTTCGGCTCGATCGTGGACCCCGAAGTCCGCGCCCAGAACATCTCCGACCTCGGCGGTGCCTCCCTCGCCACCTTCATCGACGTCGTGGGGTCGGCGCGCAACATGGAGGCGTTGCGCAACAGCCTGCTGCTGGCACTGGGCGTCTCGCTGCTGGCCATGGTGCTGTGCACGCCGATCGCCTACGGATTCGCCCGCACCGAGATGCCGTTCAAACGCACGCTCGGCGTTCTGTGCACGATCCCGATGGTGGTCCCCACGTTCGCGGCCGCGGGCGGCTTCATCACCATGTTCGGCCAGGCCGGCTGGGTCACCACCATCTGGCAGGCGATGGGCGGCGAGGGCCAGCTCATCAGCCCGTACTCCATGACCGGGCTCGTTCTCGTCCTGCTGTTCTTCCTGTTCCCGTTCGCGCTGTGGCCGATGGTCGCGGCGTTCCGGATCAGCAACGCACAGGTGGAGGAGGCGTCGGCCAGCCTCGGCGCGCGTTCGCTGACCACGTTCTTCACCGTGACGCTCCCGCTGGCGCTGCCGTCGCTGCTGTCGGCGCTGCTGCTGATCTTCGCGGTGACCTTCAGTGACTTCGGTGCCGCGATCATCCTCGGTATCGACGGGCTGAACCTGATCGTGGTGCAGGCCTACCGCGAGATCGCCGGCTTCTTCAACTGGGCGGCGGGCTCCGTACTGGTCATGGTCATGGTCGTGGTCGTGGCGCTGTTCTTCGCGCTGCAGCGCCTCGTGCTGCGCGGACGCGACTACGGCACGCTCACCGCACGCGGGCACCAGGCCCCCCTGGTCCGCCACCGCGGCCTGTGCATCAGCCTGTCGGTGTTCACCATGGCCTTCACCCTGATCCCGGCCCTGGCCCTGCTGTCCGTGCTGGCGCTGTCCTTCGCCACGACCTGGCGCGGCTCGCTCCTGCCGGACGCCTGGACCACCGCGCACTACGAGCGCGTGCTCGACCGGTCCTGGGGCGTGATCGCCAACAGCCTCACCCTGGCGGGCGGCGCGCTGCTGATCGCGCTGTTCGTGGCGGCGACCGTCGCCTACTACACGGTCCGCCACCGCTCGGCCGGGCTGGACTTCCTGGCGACGATGCCGCTGATCGTGCCGGGTATCGCGCTGGCGCTGGCGCTGATCCAGACGTTCAACTCCCAGCCCTTGGCGCTGTACGGAACGGCCGGGCTCCTGGTCATCGCGTACGCGATCCGGCGGCTGCCCTACATGCTGCGTCCGACGGTCGGCGCCATGCAGGCCATCGGCACCGATGTCGAGGAGGCGGCGCGCAGCCTGGGCGCCAACCGCATCACCGCCGTGATGACGACGGTGCTGCCGCTACTGCGCCCCGCGCTGTTCGCCGGAGGCATCCTCGTGTTCGTCACGGTGCTGAAGGAAACCAGCGTCACTGTGCTGATCGCTCCGTCCGGCTGGGAGCCGATGAGCCGGGACATCTTCGACAACCTGCTGCGGGGCGAGCGCTACCCGGCGGCGGCGATGACGGTGATCCTGCTGGTGATCGTGATCAGCTTGCAGCAGGTCGCCTACCGGTTCAGTCGCAAGTCGCTGTACTGACCGGCTTCCAGTACCCACCGCGGACGACGATGTGCCGCCCGCACCGAAGGCGGGCGGCACATCGCATGTGGAACACAGTGTTGTTATGGAACAGGGGGCAGTGCAATGCCCGGCCTCATCGTCGACCTGGACGGCACCGTCTATCTGGGGGAACACCTCATCCCGGGCGCCGACTCCGCCCTGGCCCGGCTGCGCGCGGCCGGCCACCGGACCGTGTTCGCCACCAACAAGTCCGTCGCCCGTCCCAAGGACTACGTCGAGAAACTCACCGCGATGGGGATCCCCACCGCCTTGGACGAACTCGTGACGGTCAACGAGGTCCTGGCCCAGCACCTGGTGCAGCGGTTAGGCCCGGACCAGCGGGTCCTGGTCGTCGGTGAGGCACCGCTGCACGACGAGCTGGCGGCCGCGGGCCTGTCCACGACCACGCGGTGGGACCGGGCGGACGCGGTGGCGATGGGGTGGGACCGGGACCTGCACTACTCCGCGTTCAACGCCGCGTTCCAAGCCGCACGCCGAGGCGCCTACGTCGCCGCCACCAATCCGGATGCCACCTGCCCGGTGGAGGAGGGCGAGCTGCCCGACTGCGGGGCGCAGATCGCCGCCTTGGAGGCGGCGCTGGGCCGGGAGGTGGACGCCGTGGTGGGCAAGCCCTCCGTGACGATGGCCCGCGCGGCCACGGCGAAGCTGGGCCTGCCCCCGGAGCGGTGCTGGATGGTCGGGGACCGGGTCAACACCGACGTCCGGATGGCCAACGAGGCGGGCCTGTCCTCGGCGCTGCTCCTCAGCGGGGTTGCCACACGGGAGCAGGCCGCGGAGAGCCCGTGGCGCCCGGACCGGGTGTGCGCCGACCTCGCCGAGTTCACGGCCTGGTTCCTGGCGGAGTACCCCGAAGGCCCCGAAGCCTAGGCAGGGCCGGGGTTCCAGCGGTCACAGCGGTCGGGTGAGCCACTCCTTCAGGGTGCGGATCCACGGGTCGAAGGTGTCGAGGTGGGCGTCGTGGGAGGCACCGGGGAGGTCCACACGGTGGGTGGCGGGGCGGCGGGCGATCAGGGCGTCCCGCTCGTCCCCGGGGAACATCCCGTTCTCGGCGAAGACCGCGAGGGTGGGCACCGCCAGGCTCTCCCACTCGGACCAGCGGGGGTCGCAAACTGCGCGCAGCGCCCCCTCCATCACGCCGGGGTCGAAGCGCGGGCTCAGGCCCTCAGCGGTCTCCTCGAAATCGGACACCCAGGCCTCGGTGATCGGGCGCTCCCCCAGGAAGTCGCGGGCCGCCTCGGCGCTTGGGAAAGGCGCGGGCCAGGAGCGGAAGAAGTCCCCGAGCCGGGCCGCATCGTCCGGATTGCCGCCCTGAGCGTGGCCCTCCAGCATCACCAGCCGGTCCACCAGGTCCGGTCGGGCCGCCGCGGTGAGGAAGGCGGTGTGCGCGCCCATGGACTGGCCCACCAGGTGCACGGGTCCCCCGGCCAGTTCCTCGATCACCGCGACGGTGTCGGCCACGAAGGCCTCGCGGGTGACCTCCCGGGGGTGCGTGGTGCTGTGGCCGTGCCCGCGCTGGTCCACCAGGAACACGCGGAAGAGGGGCGCCAAGGCCCTCGCCGTGGGCAGGAGCTCGCCCGCGCTGCCAGCCAGGCCGTGCAGGAGCAGGACCGGCGGTCCCGCCCCGGCGGTGTCCAGGACGTGCAGATCCGTGCCCTCGCGGCGGATCCACCGCGAGGGCACCGCAACCCCTTTACTCACAGCTACTCACAGATCCCTTTCGGCGAGCCAGTCGTGCAGGGCACGGGAGACCATGTCCACGTGTCCCTCCAGCATCGAGAAGTGGTCACCGGGTACACGCAGAACCTCGTGCTCCGGCTCCCAAGTGAACGGCGGTACCTCCCGGCCCTGGAGGTCGATGGTGGGCTCCTCGGGCCGCAGCACCACGGTGGGGGTCCGCACCGGTGAGGGCAGCCATTCGCGGAACAGCTGCAAATAGGCGCCCATCGCGGTCATACGCACGCCGTCCATGATGCCCAACGACTCGCCGCGCTCGACCACGCCGGCCTCGATGGTCGGCAGCGCCGCGTCGTCGGTGGGATAGGGCGGATCGAGCAGCGCCATCGCCTTGGGACCGACCCCCTCGGCTTCGAGGCGTTCGAGGACCGCGTGGGTCACCCAGCAGCCCGACGAGCGCCCGACCAGCACGAACGGCCGGTCACCGACGATGCGCGCGACGGTGCGGGCCTGGACCCGGGCCACCGCGTCCACGGTGGCGGGCAGGGGTTCCCCGTCGACGAACCCGGGCTGGGGCACCACGTCGACGGCCCGCAGCCCCCGGACCCCGGCGGCGAACCGGGCGTACTCCTGCACACCCGAGATCATCAGGATCGACGGCAGGCAGACGAACAGGGGTGACTCGGCGCCCTCGTCCTTGGCGAGGTGCACCGGGGCGGGCGGTGTGCGCAGGTCTTCGGGACCGGTGAAGGTGGGACGCACGTGCGCGGCCGCCGCCACCAGGTCCAGGCCTTCGGCGACCCGTCCGTTCGCGCAGCACGCCTTGAACAGCTCCACCAGTCCTTCTCCGACGGGCGCGGCCGCCTGCTCCGCGGCGGGGCGTTCGGTGTCCCCGCCCTGCCGGTCCAGGAGTTCGGCCAGGTGGCCAGCGACGACGGCCGGGGTGGTGTGGGTGAACACCAGTCCGGCGGGCAACCGCAGACCGGTCGCCGTGTTCAGGTGGTTGCGCAGCTCCACGGCGGTCAGCGAGTCCATGCCCAGTTCCAGGAAGGCGTCCTCGGGCTGGAGGTTGCCGATGCCCAGAACGTCGGCGGTGTGGCTCAGGACCGCGGCCAGGAGCAGTTCGGCGCGTTCGGCCGGACCGGCGGCCGCGAGCTGTTGGCGCCCGTCGGCGGCGGGACGGCTGCCCGCGCGGCGCCGGGGCGGGCGGACCAGGCCCCGCAGCATCGGCGGGACCTCCCCGGTGCGGGAGGCGCGGGCCCGGACCCCGGCCACGTCCAGGGGCATGGGCACCACGTGGGGCCGGCCGGTGGCCAGCGCGGCGTCGAACAGGTCGAGGCCGTGGTCGGTGGTGACCGGATCGGCCATGCCCTGCCGGGCGAAGCGCTGAACGTCGACGTCGTCGAGTCGGGCGGTGGAGGCGCTGCGCAGCTCCCACATCCCCCAGGAGAGCGACGCCGCCGGCATCCCCTGGCGGTGGCGGTCGTGGGCGAGTGCGTCCAAGAAGGCGTTGGCGGCTCCGTAGTGGCTCTGGCCCGGGTTGCCCAGGGTCCCCGCCACCGAGGAGAAGAGCACGAACGCGGACAGGTCACGGGTGAGTTCGTGCAGGTGCCAGGCGGCGTCGACCTTCGGGGCGAGGACGCGGTCGATGCGGTCGGTGGTGAGCCCTCCGATCACCCCGTCGTCGAGTGCGACCGCCGCGTGCACGACGGCGGTCAGGTCGGGGACGGTGTCGAGCAGGCGGGCGAGTGCGTCACGGTCGGAGGTGTCGCAGGAGGCGACGGTGACGGTGGCGCCGCGCGCGCCCAGGTCCGCTTCGAGTCCGGCGGCGCCCGGCGCCTCCGCCCCGCTGCGGCTGACCAGCAGAAGGTCGCGCACCCCGTGCCGGTCGACCAGGTGGCGGGCGATCTCGCCGCCGAGGGTGCCGGTGGCCCCGGTGACCAAGACGGTGCCGCCGCCGAAGTCGATCCCGTCCTTCTCCGGGCGCCGCACGCGGGTCAGGCGCGGGGTGAGGATCTGGTCGTCCCGGACGGCGGCCTGGGATTCGCCGCCGGTCAGAGCGGCGAGCAGGGTGGGGGTGGTACGCCCGGCGTCGTCGGTGTCCACGATCGCGAACCGGCCCGGGTGTTCCAGGGCGGCGGAACGGGCGTACCCCCACAGGGGCGCGTACGGCAGGTCGACCTGCGCGTCGGGGGTGGTGGCCACGGCTCGGCAGGTGAGCAGGGTCTGCCGGGCGGCCTCGGTGCGGGGGTCCGCCAAGAGGGTCTGCGCCTCCGAAACGGCGCGCCCGAGCACGTCGTGCGCCACCCGAGGCCCGGAGGCTCCGGTGACGGAGAGGAAGGGCAGCAGGACGTTGTCGGGTACGGGGGCGCCGTCGTCGAGGGCCGCGACGAGCGCCGCCGCGTCCTCGTGGACCCGGACGCTGTGCCCAGCTGCGGTGAGGGCGGCGGCGGTGTCGAGGTAGTCGCCGCCGACGACCGCCCACACCGGGCCGCCCCCGGTACCCGCGCCGGCCGTCGCGCCCGTGGCCGTCGGCGCCCAGTCGACGGTGAACAGGTCGTCGCCCGCCCTGCGGAGGCCTCCGGGGTCGGCGGCGCGCAGGACCAGTGAGTCGACGGTGGCGACGGGTGTGCCGGTGGTGTCGGTGAGCAGCATCGCGACTTCGTCGGCGCCGATGGGCCGGACCCGTACGCGCAGGCGGGTGGCGCCCGCGGCGTGCAGTGTGCTCCCCGTCCAGGAGAACGGCAACCGGGTCGCGCCTCCGCCGGAGGGCCCGAGGGCGATCGCGTGTTGGGCGGCGTCGGCCAGGGCGGGGTGCAGACCGTAGTGCTCCGCGCGGTCGCCGGCTCCGTCGGGCAGGGCGACCTCGGCGTACACGTCATCGCCGAGCCGCCAGGCGGCGGTGAGCCCTTGGAAGGCCGGTCCGTAGGCGTACCCCGCCTCGGCCAGGCGGGGGTAGAGGTCGTCCACGGGGACCGGAACGGCCTCCGCGGGGGGCCAGGCGGTCAGGCCCTCCCCCGGCGGAGCGGTCTCGGGGGCGAGGGTCCCGGTGGCGTTCCGGACCCAGGGGCGTTCGCCCAGGTCGGGGGCGCCGGGGGTACTGGCGGGGCGTGAGTGCACGGTCAGGGCCCGGCGCCGCTCCTCGTCGGGGGCGCCGACGGTGACCTGGAGCTGAACGGCACCGCGTTCGGGGATCTCCAGTGGCTCCTGGACGAGGAGCTCCTCGATGCGCGGACTGCCGGTGCGCTCTCCCGCGTTGTTGGCCAACTCCAGGAAGGCCGTTCCGGGCAGCAGGTTCGTGCCGAGGGCGGCATGGTCGGCCAGCCACGGGTGCGTGCCGCGGGAGAGCCGCCCGGTGAACAGGGTGGCACCGGTATCGGCCAGCGGAAGGGCCGCACCCAGGAGCGGGTGGTCCTCAGTCTCCAGCCCGGCGGAGGCCGCATCGCCCCCGGCGCGGGTACCGGTGATCCACAGGTGCTGGCTTTGGAAGGCGTAGGTGGGCAGGTCCACCACGCGTGCGGCGCCGCCGAACACGGTCGACCAGTCCACGGTGACGCCGCTGGTGTGGGCGTGGGCCAACGCCAGACGGAACCGGTCGAGGCCGCCTTCGTCCCGGTACAGCGTGGGGATGGCGGCGGCGTCCGCGCCGGCCTCCTCGAAGGTCTCCCGCATCGGCAGGCTGAGGACGGGGTGCGGGGCGATCTCGATGAAGCGGGTGTGGCCGGACCGCAGGAGCTCGTCGACGGTCTCGCGGAAGCGCACGGTCTCGCTCAGTGCGGCATACCAGTAGTCGGCGTCCATGGGCACGTCGAGGGGCCCGGCGGTGCGCGGGGAGTACACGGGGATGTCGGGCCGGCTCGGGGTGATGTCGGCCAGTGCGGCGGTGAGGCCCTCGCGGACGGGTTCGGTGCACGGGGTGTGGGAGGCGAAGTCCTTGGCGATCACCCGGGCCATGACCCCCTGCTCCTGGTACTCCTTCACCACTCGGGCCACCGTTTCCCCGTCCCCGCCGACCACCGTGGTGCCGGGCCCGTTGTGGACCGAGATGTACAGGGGCCAGTCTTGGTCGGCGATGTGGTCCCGGACCGTATCGGCGCCGAGGGCGACTGAGGCCATGGCCCCGGTACCGGCGAGGTCGCGCACGGCGCGGCTGCGCTCGGCGATGACCTTGGCGGACTGCTCCAAGGTGAGTGCGCCGGCGATGTGGGCAGCGGCGACCTCGCCCTGGGAGTGGCCGACCACGGCGTCAGGGTGCACTCCGTGGGATTTCCAGAGGGCGGCCAGGCCGATGAGCATCGCCCACAGCACTTGGGGGACGACGTCCACGCGCTCCAGTGGAGGTGCGCCTTCCCGCCCGTGCAGCACGTCGGTCAGGGACCAGTCGGTGTGGGGTGCCAGTGCCCGGTCACAGGCGGCGATCCGCTCGGCGAAAACCGGCGAGGTGTCGAGCAGTTCCCGGGCCATGTCGGCCCACTGTGCGCCCTGGCCGGGGAAGACGAACACGGTGCGGCCCTCGCCCGCGGTACGGCCGGACACGGTGGCCGGACCCTGTCGGCCGTGCGCGAGGTCGTCGAGTCCGGACAGGAGCGTGTCGCGGTCGCTACCCAGGGCGGCGGCGCGGTGGGGGAAGGCGGTGCGGGTGGTGGCCAGCGACCAGCCCGCGTCGACCGGGTCGAGGTCGGGGCGGGCGGTCACGTGGTCGCGCAACCGGGCAGCCTGCGCGGCCAGCGCGGCCTCGGTGCGTGCGGAGAGCACCCAGGGCAGCGGACCGTGGCCGGTGCCCGTGCCGCTCCGGGCCCGGCCGGTGCCCGCGGCCCCGTCCCGCTCGGGTTCGGGCGCCTGCTCCACGATCAGGTGGGCGTTGGTACCGCTCACCCCGAACGCGGAGACCGCCATCCTGCGGGGGCGCCCGGTGTCCGGCCAGGCGCGCTGTTCGGTGAGCAGCCGCAGACCCCCGGCGGACCAGTCCACGTGCGGGGTCGGTTCGTCGGCGTGCAGGGTGCGCGGCAGGGTGCCCGCACGGATCGCCATGATCGCCTTGATGACCCCGGACACTCCGGCGGCCGCACCGGTGTGTCCGATGTTGGACTTGAGCGATCCCAGCCACACGGGGTCGCCTTCGTCGCGGTCGGCGCCGTAGGTCGCCAGCAGGGCGTTGGCCTCGATCGGATCCCCCAGGCTGGTGCCGGTACCGTGCGCCTCCACCGCGTCCACGTCGCCTGGAGTCAGCCGGGCGTCTTCCAGCGCCTGCCGGATGACGCGCTGCTGCGCGGGCCCACTGGGCGCGGTCAGCCCGCTGCTGGCCCCGTCCTGGCTGACCGCGCTTCCGCGCAGCACCGCCAGGATTCGGCGGCCGTTGCGGCGGGCGTCGGAGAGCCGTTCCAGGACCAGGACCCCCGCGGCCTCGCCCCAGCCGGTGCCGTCGGCGTGGGCCGAGAACGCCTTGCAGCGCCCGTCCGGTGACAGGGCCCGCTGGCTGCTGAACGACACCCAGGAGGACGTGTCGGTGTAGACCGTGCTGCCTCCGGCCAGGGCCAGCGAGGACTCGCCCGCCCGCAGCGACCTCACGGCCAGGTGCAGGGCGACCAGGGAGGAGGAGCAGGCGGTGTCGACGGTGACGGCCGGCCCTTCCAGGCCCAGGGTGTAGGAGACGCGCCCGGCGGCCACGGCGGGCATCGTTCCGGTCATCCGGTAGCCGTCCAGGCCGTCGGCGGCCGTCTGGACGGGGGGCCCGTAGGTCTGGCCGACCACGCCCATGAACACCCCGGCGGGGGTGGAGTGCAGGCTGGCGGGGTCGATCCCCGCGTGTTCGAGGCCCTCCCAGGAGACCTCCATGATCTTCCGGTGCTGCGGGTCCATGGCGAGGGCCTCACGGGGGTTGATCCCGAAGAAGCCCGGGTCGAAGTCCCCCGCGCCGTCGAGGAAGTGGGAGTGGCGCACGTAGGTGCGGCCCGATGCCTCGGGGTCGGGGTCGTACAGGTGCTCCAGGTCCCAGTCCCGGTCCGTGGGGAACTCGGCGAGGGTCTCGCGGCCGTCGGCCACCAGATCCCACAGTCCCCCCGGGGAGTCGACGCCGCCGGGGAAGCGGCAGCCCGTGCCGACCACCGCGATGGGTTCACGGGCGCGATCCTCCAGTTCCTCCACGCGCCCGTGCGCCTGGCGCAGGTCGACCGCCATCTTCTTGACCAGATCGCGGAACTTGTTCTCGTTGGTCATCGCTGCGTCCGCCCTCGAATCTCGTTCCTGCCGGTCAGGAGATGCCGAATTCCTGGTCGATGAGGTCCAGGAGCTGGTCGTCGCTGGCCTCGTCCAGGTCGGCGCCCTGGTCGGGGCGGTCGTCCAGACCGCGCAGCAGACCGCGCAGGCGGTCGCCGAGCTCCGCCCGCGTGGCGCCGTCGACGTCGCCGCCGTACACCGCCGCCTCCAGGCGTTCCAGCTCCGTCAGCGCGGGAACCGGTGGCGTTTCGGCGTCCGCGTCGGCGCGGTCCAGTTGTTCGACGAGGTGGCGGGCCAGGGCCAGCGGTGTGGGGTGGTCGAGGACCACGCTCACGGGCAGTTCGAGGCCGGTCAGGGCGTTGACGCGGTTGCGCAGGCGGACGGCGGCCAGGGAGGTGCCGCCCGCGTCGAGGAAACCCCGGCGGGGTTCGACCGTGCTGGCACTGGGATGGCCGAGGAGGGCGGCGGTCTCCTCCCTGACCATGGCGAGGGCGGCGTCTTCGCGTTCCTCCGCCGACAGGTTCGGGGACCGTTCCCAGCGCACGGGCGCCTCGGCCCCGGAGGTATCCGGTTCCGCTGCGGCCGTCGGCGCCGGTGCAGGCGCTCCGGTGTGGGCGGGGTTGACGCGCCAGTACCGCTGGCGCTGGAAGGCGTAGGTGGGCAGGTCCACCACGCGCGCGGCGCCGCCGAACACGGTTGGCCAGTCGACTGGCAGCCCGTACGTGTGCGCCTCGGCGAGAGAGGTGAGGAAGCGGTCCAGGCCGCCCTCGTTCCGGCGCAGCGTACCCAGGACCACGGTGTCGGACAGACCCGCGGACTCAGCGCACTCCTGGAGGGCGATGCTCAGTACCGGGTGCGGTCCCGCCTCCACGAACACGTCGTGCCCGCTGGCGAGCAGGTTGTGCACGACCCGGCCGAACTCGACCGGCTCGCCGAGGTTGCGGTACCAGTACTCGGCGTCCAGCTCACCGGCGCCCACCGGTTCTCCGGTGAGGGTCGAGTACATGGGGATTTCGGGCCGGCGCGGGACGACCCCGGACAGCGCGGTGGTGAGGGTGGCGCGCAGCCGTTCCACGTGCGGCGTGTGGGAGGCGTAGTCCACGGCGATCATGCGCGCTTGGACCCCGGCCTCCTCGTATTCCTTGACCAGAGTGCGGACGGCTTCGGGCTCACCGGCGACCACCGTGGCCGACGGGCTGTTGACCACCGCCACGTGAACCCGGTCCGCCAGGTCGGCCAGGTCGGCGCGGACCAGGTCGGCGGGGCGGCCGACGGAGGCCATCGCACCCGTGCCGGACAGTTCGAGCACGGCCCGGCTGCGCAGAGCCACGACCTTGGCCCCGTCCTCCAGGGACAGCGCACCGGACACGCAGGCCGCCGCGATCTCGCCCTGTGAGTGCCCCACCACGGCGGCTGGGCGCAGCCCGTGGGAGATCCACAGCCGGGCCAGGGCGACCATGACCGCCCACAGCACCGGCTGGACGACGTCGACACGCTCCAGTGAGGCGGCGCCGGGGCTCTGCCGCAGGACGTCGGTCAGCGACCAGTCCACGTACGGCGCCAGCGCCTCCTCGCACTCGGCGATGTACCCGGCCAGTTCCTGGGAGGAGTCCAGCAGTCCTACGGCCATCCCGGGCCACTGGCCGCCCTGCCCGGGGAAGACCAGGACGGGTTGGCGGTCGGGGGCCGCGGTACCGGTCACCACGTCCGGGTCGGGACGCCCCGAGGCCAGCGTGTCGAGCCGGGCCAGAAAGGTGTCCCGGTCCGAGGCCAGGACGGCGGCACGGTGGTCGAGGGCGGAGCGGGTGGTGGCCAGGGACCAGCCCACGTCCACGGGGTCGAGTTCGGGGCGTTGGCCGACGTGGTCGCGTAGCCGGGCGGCCTGCGCGGCCAACGCGGCCTCGGTGCGGGCGGACAGCACCCAAGGCACCAGTCCGCCCGGGCGGTCCGCGCTGGGGCCGCTGCCCTCAGCGGCATCGCTCCGGCCGGGGGCCTCGGCCCCTGCGCCCTCCGCCTCCGCGTCGCCGGTGACGGCGTCCTCGGGTCGGGGCGCCTGCTCCACGACCACGTGGGCGTTGGTACCGCTCAGCCCGAAGGAGGAGACCGCTGCGCGGCGGGGACGGCCCGTGCCGGGCCAGGTGCGCGCCTCGTTCAGCAGCCGCATCGACCCGGAAGACCAGTCCACGTGCGGTGTGGGTTCGTCGGCGTGCAGGGTGCGCGGCAGGGTGCCGTGCTCAAGCGCCAGCACCAGCTTGATCAGTCCGGCGATCCCCGCGGCGGCCTGGGGGTGGCCGATGTTGGACTTGAGCGAACCGAGCCACAGGGGCCCGTCCCGGCCCGGCCCGTAGGCGGCCGCGAGGGCCTGCGCCTCGATGGGGTCGCCCAGGGTGGTGCCGGTACCGTGCGCCTCCACCAGATCCACGTCACCCGGTTCCAGCCGAGCGTCGGCCAGGGCCTTGCGGATGACCCGGGTCTGCGAAGGCCCGTTGGGGGCGGTGAGTCCGTTGGAGGCACCGTCCTGGTTGACGGCCGCACCGCGGATGACGGCCAGGACTCGGCGGCCGTTGCGGCGGGCGTCGGAAAGGCGTTCCAGCATCACCGCGCCCACGCCCTCGGAGAACCCGGCACCGTCCGCTCCGGCACCGAAGGCCTTGCAGCGCCCGTCGGCGGCCAAGCCCCGCAGATGGGTGAACTCGGTGAGCGCCCCCGGGCCCACCATGACGGTGGTGCCGCCGGCGATGGCGAGGGAGCACTCCCCTGCACGCAGCGCCTGCACGGCCATCTGCACGGCCACGAGGGAGGAGGAACAGGCGGTGTCCACCGTCAGAGCCGGTCCGGTCAGGCCCAATGCGTAGGCCACGCGCCCGGAGACCGCGCTGCCGGTGGTCCCCGTCATGGCGAACCCGTCACCGGGGGCCTGGGTGAGCGAAGGCCCGTACTCCTGGGTGATGGCGCCGACGTAGACCCCGGTGTCGCTTCCGGCGAGGCTGTCGGGGCCGGTCCCGGAGCGCTCCACGGTCTCCCAGGCCACCTCCAGCATCAACCGCTGCTGCGGGTCCATGGCCTCGGCCTCCCTCGGCGAGATACCGAAGAACGCGGGGTCGAAGGCTGAGGCGTCGTCGAGGAAGTAGCCCTGACGCATTACCGAAAGCGGGGCGTCACCGGACTGCCCGGTCAGGGCGGAGATGTCCCAACCGCGGTCCTGGGGCAGCGGGCCGACCACGTCGTCACCGCGCTCCACCAGGTCCCAGAGGTCCTCGGGGGAGTTGACCCCGCCGGGCAGGCGGCAGCCCATGCCCACGACGGCCACGGGCTCCGGTGGCCGCTCAGTCTCCTCCCGCAGCCTGGAGTTCTCCTTCATCGCGGATCGGAGCGCCGCCACGAGGCGTTCGTTGTCGTGAGACATCAGTTCTCCTGTCCACCCGGGGTTGTGGGGCCCTGGCCGTGCAGTGCCAGGTTGACCAGGTCGTCCACTTCCATCTCGTCGATCTCACCCTGTTCGGCCTCCTCGTCGAACGGGGCGGTGCTTGATGTGTTCTGGCCGTCTCCCTCCTCGGGCGGACCGGCCTGTTCGGCCTGACCGGGCAGGAGGAGGTCGGTGACCAGGCGCGCCATGGCACGCGGTGTGGGGTGGTCGAACACGGCGGTGGCGGGCAGGCGCAGACCGACGGCTTCTCCCAGCCGGTTGCGCAGCTCCACCCCGGTGAGTGAGTCCAGTCCCAGGTCGGTGAAGGGCCGGTCCGCTGCGACCCGGGCTGCCCCTTCCTCCCCGTGGCCCAGGACCACGGCCGTGTGTGTGCGGACCTCGGCCAGCAGCAGCCGGGCGCGCTCGGCTTCGGGCAGCGCGGCGAGGCGTTCGGGGGCGAAGGCACTGCGCCGACCGGGGTCCTCCGGTTCGGGGCGGCTCTCGGCCGCACCCGAACCGCCGGTGAGCGCACGCAGCACGTGCAGGTCGGGGCCGTTCTCCAGATCCAGCAGGGCAGGCACGACGACCGCCCGGTCCAGGTGCAGGGCGGTGTCCATGCAGGCGAGCGCCCGGTCGGCTGGCATGGGAAGGAGGCCGCCGCGCCCCAGGACCGCCATGTCGGCTCCGTCCAAGTGGCCGGTCATACCGCTGGCCTCCGCCCACAGGCCCCAAGCCAGGGAAGTACCCGGAAGTCCCAGGGTGCGGCGGTGATGGGCCAGCGCGTCACAGAACACGTTGGCCGCGGCGTAGTTCGCCTGCCCCGGGTTGCCGAGCACCCCGGCCACGGAGGAGAACAGCACGAAGGCGCCCAGATCCCGGTCCGCGGTGAGCTCGTGCAGGTTCCACGCGGCGTCGACCTTGGGCCTCAGTACCCGTTCGAGCTGCGCGTCCGTCATGGTCGGCACGGTGGCGTCGTCGAGCACACCGGCGGTGTGCACCACTCCGCGCAGCGGCCGGTCCAGGGAGTCGAGGAGACGGGACAGCTCCGCCCGGTCGGCGGCGTCACAGGACCGTACGTCGACCTCGGCGCCCAGCGCGCGCAGCTCCTCGCTCCGCTCGTCCTGCCCCTCGGCGGCTTCACCGCCGCGGCTGACCAGGGTGAGGTGGCGTACCCCGTACCCGGCGACCAGGTGGTGTGCCACCCGGTGGCCGAGGGTTCCGGTGCCCCCGGTGACCAGGACGGTCCCGTCCTGGGGGAAGGGTGCCGGGAGGGTCAGCACCGTCTTGCCGACGGTCTCGCCGCGCTGCAGGGCGCGGAAGGCGGTTGTGGCGTCGCGCACACCGTGGACGGTGACGGGTGCGGGCTGCAGCGCCCCAGACTCGAACAGTTCCAGGACCCGCTCGAGCATCTGCCCGATCCGTTCGGGGTCCACGTCCGGCAGGCTGAACGCCTGGTAGCCGCGCCCGGGGTGGGAGGCTGCGACCTCGTCCTGCGAACGGATGTCGGTCTTGCCCATCTCCACGAAGCGGCCCCCGGGTCCGCCGCTCTCCGTGGGCGTGCGCAGCAACCGCAGGGAGGCGTCCACCGCTTCGCCGGTCAGCGAGTTCAGGACCACGTCGACGCCGCGGCCGTCGTTGGCTGCCCGCACACTCTGCTCGAAGTCCAGGGTCCGCGAGGACGCCAGCCGGTCCTCCGACAGCCCGTACTCGGACAGCACCGACCACTTGTGCGGACTGGCCGTACCGAACACCCGCGCCCCCATGTGCTGGGCGAGCTGCACGGCGGCCAGACCCACGCCGCCGGCCGCCGCGTGCACGAGGACGCTCTCCCCCGGCCGCAGCACCGCCAAGTCGACCAGGCCGTAGTAGGCGGTCAGGTACACGACCGGGACCGCGGCGGCCTCCTCGAAGCTCCACCCCTCGGGGATGCGGGCGAGCCTGCGCCGGTCGGCGACGGCCAAGGGCCCGAAGGCGCCGTCGAACATGCCGGTGACCCGGTCGCCCGGGGCGAGGTCGGTGACACAGGCCCCGGCCTCCACGACCACCCCGGCACCCTCGATGCCCATGCCGGTCTCGCCCTCCACCAGGCCCAGGCCGACCACGACGTCGCGGAAGTTCACCCCGGCGGCGCGCACCGCCACACGCACCTCGTGCTCGTCCAGCTCAGCCGTGGCCTCCGGAGCGCTCAGGTACGACACGCCCTCCAGTGACCCCGCCTTGGAGGTGTCCATCCGCCAGGCGGTGCCGGGAGGGACCGCTTCCCCGTCTTCGACGGCGTGGTCCAGGCGCGGGACCAGCACCCGGCCACGACGCAGCGCCACCTGGGGTTCACCCAGGCCGACGGCGGCGGTCAGGGCGCGGTGCGAGTCCTCTGAGCCGTCAGAGTCCACCAGGATCAGACGGTCGGGGTGCTCGCGCTGGGCCGCGCGCAGCAGACCCCACGCGGGCGCGGCGATCAGCCCGCTGAGCGGATCCTCCGGCAACGCGATGACGGAACGCCAGGTGACCAGGGCCAAGCGGGCGTGCGTGAACCGCTCGTCGGCCAGCCAGGTGCGCACCGCAGCCAGAGCCGCGCGCAGTCCCTCGTGCACGGATTCGGGAACCTGATCGGGCCCGGCGTAGGCCACAGCGGCGGGCAGCTCGGTGTAGACCACGTCCGGAACCGACTCCATCTCCGGGGTGATGTCGGCCAGCCCGACCAGTCCGGTGGGCGGTTCCGGGTCCGGGTCCGTCACGGACACCCGCTCCCAGCGCACCTCGTAGAGGCCGGGTTCCTCACCCGGTGCAGGCGGAAGCCCCTCCGCGTCGATCGGGCGGAGCGCCAGCTCGTCAACGGTGACGACCGCCGAACCGTCCTCGGCGGCCCCGGTGAGCCGGTACCGGTCGCCGCCCAGCGGCTCCAAGGCCACCCGGAGCCGGGTGACCGGCGCTCCGGAGCGCTCGGCGAACCGGACCCCGGACCAGGCGAAGGGAACCTGTGCGGATGCCTCCGGATCCCCGTCGGCGAGCAGGACCGCGTGCAGGGCGGCGTCCAACAGCGCGGGGTGGGTGCCTTGGAAGGGCCCGGAGCGTTCCTGCCCGTCGGGCACCGCCACCTCGGCGAACAGCGTGCCTGAGCCCCGCCACAGGGAGCGCAAACCTCGGAACACGGGACCGTAAGTGTAGCCGCGCCGCGCCAGCCGGGCGTAGTCCGCGCCCGGTTCGAAGCCCTCGGCCACGGCGCCCTCCGGCGGCCAGGACAGGACCCGGGACGCGTCGGGGTTACCTCGGGGTTCCAGCAGCCCGGAGGCGTGCCGGGCCCACCCGTCCGCGGCCTGGGCCCGAGAGTGCACGACCACACCGCGACGCCCCTTCCCGTCGGGTGCGGCCACGGCCACCTGCAGGCGGGTGGCCCGGCCCCGCGGCAGGACCAGCGGCGCCTCCAACGTCAGATCCGCCACGTCATGGGCGCCGACCCTGGCTCCGGCGTGGGCGGCCAGCTCCACCAGGGCGGTCCCCGGCAGGACGGTCCGGCCCAGCAACCGGTGGTCGAGCACCCAAGGGTGCCCGGTGTCGCCGACGCGGCCGCCGAACACCATTCCCCCGTCGACGAGGTCGAGTCCGTCGTCCAGCAGCGGCTCCGGTTCGGGCGCCGGCTCCGAGACGACGGGCACTGCGGCCTCGACCCAGTGCCGGCTCCGGTCGAAGGGGTCGTCGGGAACGGTGACCGGAGCGCCTTCGTCGGCCACACCCTCCAGGACCAGGTGGGCATTGGTGCCGCTGATCCCGAACGACGACACCGCCGCACGGCGCGGCCGACCGGTGTCCGGCCACGCCTCCCCCTCGGTGAGCAGACGCACCCCGCTGCCGCCCCACTCGACTTCGCCGGTGGGCTCGTCGGCGTGGAGGGTGCGGGGCATGCGGCCGTGCCGCAACGCCTCCACGGTCTTGATCACCCCGGCCACACCGGCGGCGGCCTGGGCGTGCCCGATGTTGGACTTGAGCGACCCCACGCGCAGATCGGCACCGTCGTGCTCCGGGCGCTCGTTGCCGTAGACCGTGATGAGGGCGCGCGCCTCGATGGGATCGCCGAGCCTGGTCCCCGTTCCGTGTGCTTCGACGGCGTCGACGTCGGACGGCACCAGGTCGGCATCGGCCAGCGCTTGGCGGATCACCCGCTCCTGGGCCTCCCGGTTGGGGGCGGTGAGCCCGTTGCTGGCACCGTCGGAGTTGACGGCGCTGCCCCGGACGAGCGCCAGAACGGGGCGCCCGGCGCGACGGGCTCGGGAGACCCTCTCCAGCAGCAGCATTCCGGCGCCCTCGGCCCAAGCGGTTCCGTCGGCGCCGGCACCGAAAGCCCGGCACCGCCCGTCCGGGGACAGTCCCCGTTGGGCGGAGAACTCGAGGAACATGCCGGGGCCGGCCATGACGGTGGCCCCGCCGGCCAGTGCCATGTCGCATTCGCCGCGCCTGACCGCGCCGGCGGCCTGGTGCAGGGCCACCAGCGAGGCCGAGCAGGCGGTGTCGATGGTCAGGGCGGGGCCGTGCAGACCGAGCACGTAGGAGATGCGCCCGGAGGCCACGCTCAGCGTGCTGCCGGTGAGCCGGTAACCGCCGTCGGTACCACTTCCCGCGTCCGCCAGGCGCGGCCCGTACTCGGTGGGCATCGCGCCGACGTACACCCCGACCTGACTCCGGCGCACGTCGTCGGGGCCGAGCCCGGCACGGGCGACGGCCTCCCACGAGGTCTCCAGCAGCAGGCGCTGCTGGGGGTCCATGGCGTCGGCCTCGCGCGGACTGATCCCGAAGAAGCCGGCGTCGAAGAGGTCGGCGTCGTACAGGAAGCCGCCGCGCTGTGTGTAGGTACGGCCCGGTGTACCGGGCTCCGGGTCGTAAAGGCCCGTCAGGTCCCAGCCCCGGTTGTCGGGGAAGGGGCCGGTGGCGTCGGTGCCCTCGTCGACCAGCCGCCACAGCTGTTCGGGGGTGCGGACTCCGCCGGGCAGACGGCAGGCCATCGCGGTGATGGCGACCGGGTCGTCCTCGTCCGGTACCGGACGGCCGGGGCGTGCCGCCACGCGGCGGTCCGCGGAAGCGGGGGCGGGCCGGGCGTCGGCGGCCGGTGCGTGTCGGGGGGCGCGGACCGGTGCACGCTCCAGCTCGGCGGCCAGGAAGTCCACCAGCCGTTCGGGGTCGGGGTGGTCGTAGAGCAGGGTGGAGGCCAGCTTCAGCCCGGTGACCGTGGACAGCCGGTTGCGCAGCTCCACCGCCAGCACGGAGTCGAAGCCCATGTCGCGGAAGGTGGTGCCCTGCTGCTCCGGGTCCAACTCGTCGGCGCCGAGAAGGCGTGCGGCGTGCTCACCCACCAGGGCGACGAGGTCCTCGCGGTCCCATACGGGCAGGTCGGAGGCGGCCTCCCCGCCGGTCTCCCCGCCGGTCTCCCGGTCCGGTGCGGCGGTGCCCGGGACCCCGGCCCGCCCGGTGGTCCCCGGCTCGGCAACGGGTCCGTCCGGCCACACCCGCGTGCGCTGGAACGGGTAGGTGGGCAGGTCGATCACGCGCGCCCCGGTCCGTTCGAACAACCGCCCCCAGTCGACGTCGACGCCGGCCGTGAAGGCTCGGGCGATACCGGTGAGGAACTGCTGGGCGCCGCCTTCGTGTCGGCGCAGGGTCTCCAGGACCTGCCCCTCGGCCCCGGCGCTCTCCAGAATCTGTTCGATCCCGAAGGCCAGCACCGGGTGCGGGCCGACCTCGACGAAGGTGTCGTGCCCCCGCTCGACCAACGCTCCCACCGTCTGGGCGAACCGCACCCGGTTGCGCAGGTTGGAGTACCAGTAGCCGCCGTCCAGCGGGGTGCGCGCCGTGTCCAGTTCGCCGCCGGTGAGGGTGGAGAAGAAGGGGGTGTCCGCCGCACGGGGCCGCACCCCGTCCAGGTGGTCCAGCAGCCGGTCCCGGATCCGCTCCACGTGCGCCGAGTGCGAGGCGTAGTCGACGTCCACCAAGGCGGCCCGCAACCCGCGCTCCTCACACGTGCGGACGGCGTCGCGTACCGACCGGGGCCCGCCGGACATGACCACCGACGCGGGACCGTTCACCCCGGCCACGTGCAGGTCGCTGTAGCGCGCCGCCAGGTCCTCCGCGTCGGACTCGGATATCCCGAAGGAGGCCATCGCCCCCGTTCCGGCCAGGCCGCGCAGAGCACGGCTGCGCAGCGCCACCACCCGGGCCCCGTCATCCAGGGACAGCGCACCGGACACGCAGGCCGCCGCGATCTCCCCCTGCGAGTGGCCGACCACCGCCGAGGGCTCCACCCCCAGCTCCGACCACACCCCGGCCAACGAGACCATGAGCGCCCACAGCACCGGCTGGACCACGTCCACGCGGGTCCCCGGGCCCGTCACCGTCGGGGCCTGTTCCTCGCCGCGCAGCACCTGGGTCACGGACCAGTCCACGTAGGGGTCCAGCGCGCGCTCACACTGGCGCAGCCGCGCCGTGAACATCCGCGACAGCACACCTCGCCCGTCCAGCAGGTCCCGCGCCATCCCGGCCCACTGCCCGCCCTGGCCGGGAAAGACCAGGACCGGTCCGGGCCGTTCGCGGTCGGTGTTGGGCGCGGCGGTCGGGCGCACCGACTCGAGGTCGTGGGCGGCGCTGCCCCCGGGGGCCAGGATCACCGCGCGGTGCTCGAAGACGGCACGGGTGGTGGCCAGGGACACGCCCACGTCCTCGGGGCGCACCCCCGGGCGCGCGGACACGAAGCGGTGCAGTGCCGAAGCCTGGTCGCGCAACGCCTGCTCGGAGCGCGCGGACAGCACCCACGGCACGGGGTCGAGGTGCTCGTCGCCGCCGGGGGCGCTTTCCGACCTCCGGGGCGGCGGGCCCAGCACCAGGTGGCAGTTGGTGCCCCCCATCCCGAACGACGAGACCCCCGCGAACGGTGCTTGCGCGGGCCAGGGCTCACGGGTCACCTGCGGGGCCAGCCGCAGCCCGTCCATGTCGATCTCCGGGTGGGGGCGTTCGTAGTTGAGGCTGGGCGGCAGCTGCCCGTGGGACAGGCTCAGCACCACCTTGAGCAGGCCCACGATGCCCGCCGCGCCTTCCAGGTGGCCGATGTTGGTCTTGACCGACCCCACGCGCAGCGGATCGGTACGGGTGTCGGCGAACACGGCGCCGAGCGCCGCCGCCTCCACCGGATCACCGGCCCGGGTCCCGGTACCGTGCAGCTCCACGTACCCCACCCGTGCCGGGTCCACCCCGGAGCGGGTGTGTGCGGCCCGTAGCACGGTGGCCTGTCCCTCGACCTCGGGCCCGGACAGCACCCGGGTCCGCCCGGAGTTGTTCACGGCGCCGCCGCGCAGTACGGCGTGCACGCGGTCGCCGTCGGCCAGGGCGCGGTCCAGGGTCTTCAGGACCAGTACGGCCCCGCCCTCACCCCGGACGTAGCCGTTGGCACGGTCGTCGAAGGTGTAGCAGCGCGCGTCCGCGGACAGTCCGCCGAACCGGTCGACGCTGTCGGTGCTCTCCGGTACGAGGATGAGGTTCACCCCGCCGGCCAGCGCCAGGTCGGACTCGCCCCGGCGCAGGCTTTCAGCGGCCATGTGCACACTGACCAGCGAGGAGGACTGCCCGGCGTCGACGGTGAGGCTGGGGCCGCCCAGGCTCAAGGCGTAGGAGACCCGGTTGGCGATCATGCCGCGCTGGGTCCCCGCCAGGCTGTGGTGGCTGATGGCGGCGCTGCCGGACCGCTGTCGCAGCAGTGCGTAGTCGTCGGCGATGGCACCGGTGAACACCCCGGTGCGGGTGTCGCGCAGCGAGTCGGGGGCCCGGCGGGAGTTCTCCACGGCCTCCCAGCTCAGTTCGAGCATGAGGCGCTGCTGCGGATCGGTCGCCAACGCCTCGTCCGCGGACATCCCGAAGAAGGCGGCGTCGAAGTGTTCGGCGCGGTCCAGGTACCCGCCCCAGCGTTCGTCCCGTGCATCGGAGGGCTCCCCCAGCCGCTCGGGCGGAGCACCGATCGATTCACGGCCCTCGCACAGCAGACGCCAGAAGGCATCGGGTGTGGTGGCACCGGGGAGCCGGCAGGACAGACCCACCACGGCCACCAGGTCGTCGGGCCTCGGGGGTGCCTGCGTACCCGTCACCATCGTCGCCTCCGCTACTCGCTTTCCGCGCACCCCTGAGCGCCGCCCCGCCAGCGTGCCCCGTAGAAGGCAAGCGGCGCGATCGTCCAGTGCAAATGCACGGCCCAAATGACTTCTATGCAGGTCAGGAAGGAATTGCTAGGTCGGTTGTGTCCGATTCGCACACGGCCAGGAGGTTACACCGGAGGCCTCGGCGGTCGGCGCGGAGGGAGGGGGTTTCCGAATCCCGGGAACACAGATATCACCCGCCGCCAAGAAAGTTTTGGTCAACAAACGCCTGGATCGTATCCGCCGCTCACGACACATGACAACAAAAGACCTGTTTTCGGACATTGCTCGTGGCGTTTCAGGGCGCAGACGTAACCAGCCCGGAACAGGACAGAAAAGAAATCGGGCCCTCAGCAGTTGCGCTGAGGGCCCGATGTGCTAAGGGGAAGTGGTTCAGTCTCCGTGGCGGGCGCGGACCTCTGCCAGGTACTCGGCGGCCAGTTCCGGGTCCAACAGCCACCGCTGGTAGTCCGGCGGGTAGTCCCATCCCCGGATCCACCGGTCACCGACCTCCGGATACTTCTCAGAGTGCCTGATGAGGTCGTAGAAGTAGGGCGGAAGATCACCGAAGTCCCACAGCGAGGAGCACATCTCCGCCCAGTGCTGATTGTGCAGTCCGAATTCCCAGAACCGGTCGAAGGTGTTGACCAGGAACTCCTCGTCGAAGGGCTGGTCTCCCCGCTCCATGATCGCGTCCAGGTAGGCGAGGGCGCACCGCGTGGAGTTGTTCCAGCTCTGGAGCACATAGGGGTCCATCGTGACCACTACGTCGGCCATCCCCAGCACACGTCCACCCGACGGAAGGACCCCCACCGGATTGCGCACCTGGGGCGTCAGCTCCTCGATCAACGTGCTGTTGCCATCGATCAACTCGGCGTCACGCATGCGCTCATAGGTCAAGGGGTCGTACTGGCGGAGCAGATCCTTCATCCGCCGGAGTTGCTCCTCCGGCCCGGGGCGGTCCGGCCAGGCGTCCATGGGGCCGCCGTGCTTGTCCACCAGCAACAGGCTGTGGCAGGGACCCTCCTTCGAGAGGACCGGGAAGAGCGCGATGGTGCCCGCTGCGGCCGTGGTCGACCCCCAGCCCACGTTCTCGTCCTCGTTCTCGGGCGGCCACACGTCGTCCACGTAGACCTGGGAGATCGCGCGCTTTCGGGCACCGCTGAAACGACTGGTGTCGTAGTCGAACAACTGGCCGAGTTCACCCGTGCCGACCGCGACGATGATCAGGTCGAACATCCGGGAGAAGTAGTCCAGGTCGGTCACCGTGACACCGTGGATGACGACCTTGCCGCCCCGGTCCTCGAAGAACTCCAGCCAGTCGGCCATCTTCACCCTGCGGTCGACGGAGACCACGTAGTCGTTCTTGTCGCCGGTCCGTCCCTTGACCATCATCGGCTCGCCGGACTTGGGGCGCAGGTGCAGGATCTGTTCCCGGATCTGCGGAGACAGGGCACTCCACAGGTCCAGGTTCTGAGCCCGTTCGTGCTCGAGTGCGGTGGGAAAGGTGTACTGGCTGACCGAAGGACGTCCTGACCGGATCTCGAGCGAGGACTGCCCCGTGATCACCGTGACGTCGTAGCCATGGGTCAGGAGCCCGTGGGCCAAGTGCAGCCCGGCGTGGCCCGCGCCGACGATAAGGATCTTGCGCATTGTGTCGCTAACTTTCCTGGGGAATCTACGGGGCCGTGGGGAGGACTGGACATCCAGCGGCTCCCCGCCCGTCAGGCGACGGGCTCGCTGGCTCGGTTGTGCTCCAACGCGTACCGCAACAGCGTCTTGAGCACGTCGCCGCCGGACATCCGGTGCCTGGCGTCGAAATCGATGATCGGTACCTCCGGGCTGACCTCCAGGGCTTCACGGACCTGCTCGGAGGTGTAGTCGAGGCGGCCCTCGAACTTGTTCAGCGCCACGATGTAGGGGATGCGCTTGTTCGTCTCGAAGTAGTCGACGGCGTCGAAGGAGTCCGCGAGCCTTCGGCAGTCGACCACGACGACGGCACCGACGGCACCGCGGACGAGATCGTCCCACATGAACCAGAACCGGGCCTGGCCCGGCGTCCCGAACATGTACATGACCAGTTCGTCGTCGATGGTGATGCGGCCGAAGTCCATCGCGACGGTGGTCGTCGTCTTGTCGGGGGTGACCGAGGTGTCGTCGTGCCCGACACTGGCCTCGGTCATGATCGCTTCAGTCGTGACCGGCGGAATCTCCGACACCGAGCGCACCAAGGTCGTCTTGCCGGCGCCGAAGCCACCGGCGATGACGATCTTGCTCGACATCTTCTTGCGATTCGACCTGCTGTCACTGGAAAAGTCGTTCGAGACCACGAAGAGCCCTCTCCAGAACCTGGTTTTCGGACGGACTGCTGCCGGTGATGGTCGGGTGGATGTACACCAGGTCCTGCTCGGCCAGGTCACTGACCAGAACCTGGGTGACGCCCAGGGGGATGTTCAGCTCGGCCGACACCTCGGCGAGAGACCGTGTCTCCCGGCACAGTTTGTAAATGCTGATCGACTCCGGCATGAGGGTGCCAGGAGGGTCCTGCCCGGGCTCGGATGTCGAGACCAGGGTCTGCACCATCAGCGGATGCCGTGACCGCGTCCGCCCACCTGTGAAGGTGAACGGGCGAACACGGTTACTCCTTCGCCTGCGGAAGCTCATAGCCGCGGCAACCTCATTCCTGCCGAACCGTACGGATCACCGTCGTCAGTTCTGGATGACCTCGCGCAGCTGCGAACGCAGCTGCGGCGTGAGCACGTGGGCGACGTTGTCCACGAGCTTGGCCATCTGGAACCCGACGATCTTCAGCTCCGTGCCGGGTGCGGTGAGCACCGCCATGCAGGAACCGTCACTGATGGCCATGATGAAGAGGTGGCCGTGGTTGAAGCGGACGAGCAGCTGCTCGCACTCACCCCTCTGGAAGAGGCCGGCACCGCCGACCGCCAGGCTGTGGAGGCCGCTGGCGATCGCCGCGAGCTGCTCGGCGTGCTCCTCCGGGAAGTCGCTGGAGTGCGTGAGGACCAGGCCGTCGGAGGAGACCACCACGGCGTGCTCGACACCGCGCACGTCCCGGACGAACCGGTCGATGAGCCACGAGAAGTTCTCAACACTGTCGTTCGTGGATTCAGTCATGGTTGTGCTCTACCTGCCTCGGCCGAGTGTCGTGTTCGCTGGGGGGGTTGGGGTGTACGGTCCCGCTCCGTGGTGCGGGGCCCGGAGGCCTGCCCCTCGGAGCGGGACCCTGGTTCGTCTTCCCTGGCCTTGGACGTCATTCCTTGTCACCCTCGATGTCCTCGCCTTCGAGCGCGGCGCGCTCCCCGTCGAGGAAGTCGCCGATCTCGTCTCGGATCTGCTCCGCGCGTGCCTCACCGGTGAGCTTGGGCGGGGTGTCCTCCCGGCCCTTCGGCGGTGGCGGCGGGTTGTCCGAGAGCGCCCCCGGGTGCGGCATCATCCGCAGCGGCGAACCGTGCGGGGTGGCGCTGCGCCGCGGCAGGCCCGCGGAGGTGACCGCGGAGGTACCGCCCGGGGAGGGCTTGGGGCCGCCGGGCCCGTCGGCCCCCTCGGCCCCCTTGCCGTTGGCGGACTGCGGCGGGATCGGTCCGGTCGGTGCCACGGGAGCGCTCGCACTGGGTGTCGTGGAGGTTCGGGAGTGCCCGGGCTGCTTGGGAGTCGCCACCCGCAAGAGCCCCTTGGGGACGATGGTGTAGGCGCTGACCCCGCGGAAGGACCGGGACTCCAAGCGGGTCTCCAGGCCGTGCTTGCGCGCGATCCGGCTGGCCACGTACAGGCCCATGTGCCGGGGCACTTCGTCGTCCAGGACCGGCTCGCCGCCCAGGCGGCCGTTGAGCTCGGTGAGCTGGGCGTCGGGGATGCCCACGCCCTCGTCCTCGACGACGATCATCAGGCGGCCGTCGTCCAGCTCCTGCGCGCTGATCACCACCTGCGAGTGCTCGGGCGAGTTCGCCGTGGCGTTGTCCAGAAGTTCGGCCAGGAGGTGGCTGATGTCGTCCGCGGCCAGACCGGTGATGGACGTCTGCGGAAGCTTGCCCAGGGTGACCCTGGGGTAGTCCTTGATCTCCGAGGTCGCGGCTCGGGCGACGTCGAGCAAGGGGACGATCTCGTCGTGTGCGTCGGACTCGCCGCCGTCATGCCCGGTCAACACCAGGAAGTTCTCCCCGTTGCGCCGCATACGGGTCGCGAAGTTGTCGATCTGGAAGAGCTTGTCCAGGATGTCGGGGTCCTGGGCACCGGTCTCCAGTTCCTCGACCATCTCCAGCAGGGCGTCGACCAGCGAGAGGTCGCGCATGGCCAAACCGGCGAGCGCCTCGTTGAGGATGTCGCTCTGAGGGCCGTGGGAGGCGGTGGAGGTCGGTTCGGCTCGGGTGCTGTCGGCGGTGCCGACGGCGGCGGAACCCTCCTTCTGAGCCTCCTGGGCCGTGCTCTCTGTGCGGGCGGCCTCGTCGGCTTCCGGGATCCGCGCGTCCTTGGCGGGGCCCTCGGTGACGGTTGGGGACTCGGCCTCCTCCTCGGCCCCGGGCTCCTCGGTCGCGGGCTCGGAGCGGGTGAGCGCCCTGTTCTGCCGTACCTCTTCGGTGGTGGCGGGCTCGGTGCGTTCAGCGAAGAGCGTGGCGGCCGACTCCGCCGTGACGACCTGCGGCTGCTGCCCCGGCGCGAGCACGATGACGTGCTGGACCGGCTGCCCATAGGGGTTGAGCTGGTGCGGGTAGACCACAGGCTGCCCCGGCAGGACGTAACCGGGCGGCTGGTAAGGGGCCGGGTAGGCGTTCTGGTAGGCCACCAGCGGCTGGGCCTGCGGGTACGGCGCCGGGTAGTGCGGCGCGGGAGGCGGCGCGTACGGCTGCGGCTGGGGCGGCTGCTGTTGGGGCTGCGGGTACGGCTGCGGTGCGTACTGCTGCGGTGCGTACTGCTGGGGCGGGTACTGCTGGGGCGGGTACTGCCCCGGATGCTGTGGCGGCGCCTGGTGGGGTGCGGGGTGGTGCGGCTCCGGCTGCGGGTACCCCCCGTGCTGCTGGTATCCGCGGGGCGGCGGGGATCCAGCGGAAGGCCCCTGGTAACCGGGGTATCCCTGCTGGCCGTGGGGGGCCTGTGGGGCGGGCGGACCCTGCGGCCCGGGCTGAGCACCGTATCCGGGTGGCCCCTGGTAGTGGCCCTGCTGCTCCTGGTAGCCCTGCTGCGCGTGGGCGGGAGGCGTCCACTGCTGATGCGGCGCCGGCTCGGGTTGCGGGGGCTCGGGTTGCGGGGGCTCGGGTTGCGGGGGTTCGGGCAGTGCGGCTTCGGGCGGGGCGGCGGGCTCGGGTGCGGGCCAACGGGGCTCGCCGAAGGCGTGCTGGCCCGCAGAGGGCCCTTGGTCGGCCGTCGGGGCGGACTGCGCCGGTGGGGACAGGGGGGCCTCGGGCCGCGCTGCGGGTTCTGGCGAGGAGGGGGTGTCGGTCATGGTGTCCGTCGTGGCGGGGGTATGCGGGCTGCGCGGTTCGGGCTCGTCGAGACCGACGCCGCGCCATTGGCCGACCGGGTTGGCCCCGGTGTCGACATCGTCGACATCCAGACCCCTGGTCGTGTAGGGATTGGGGACGCTTACCCGGGAGGCGGGGCGGTAACCGTTCTCGGCGGACGCGGAGAAGGGTCCGGTGGGGGGCTCCGTCGCGGGTGTGTCCTCGCCGTCCGACGTCCGGCCGGGGGTCTGCGAGTGCGGATGCACGGGCTTATGCACGGGATTTCCTTGCTCGGTCTCCGGTGACGGGGGGTCCTGGGACTTGACCATCCGGGAGATGGCCCGGCGGAACCTTCCTTCACGCCTGGCTCCATGCCCATCCTCCGTCGACATCATCTTGGCCAGGGAGTGGTTACCGCGATCCTGCGGTGACTGCGCCTGTGCCACAATCTCGTCTCCTCGAATCCGGTGGGCGGATCGGCGGTGGCCCCGCACCACCACCCTGACCAGGGAGGAAGCCGCTTCGGGGATCGTTTCGACCCCCGGGGCAGCCAGGCGTCCCTAAAGCCGGGGGAACGCCTCGACGGTTTTCGGACCTGCGGAAAGGTGCGATCGGGACTGTCACCGTGATCGGTGACGAGCACCCCATCCGGCGGACAACTGTCCGTGCTCCACACAATTCCTGTTCTTCCGCCGAGAACCGTCGTTCGGTTCGTCAGACTAACAAAGGACGCCCAGCTTGACAGAAGAATCGAAGAAGCACCGAATCCACATCAGTGGGGACCCTGGTTGACGTGCGATAACACTGACAGATTCGGATCAAACTCGTACCCTGGATCGAGAGGTTTGTGGCGTTTTGTCGGATTCGGGGCAGGTGCCGCCGCATCGGCGGCCGCACCCCGCTACCCGGCGATCCGGCACAGGCAGGCCCCGCAGGAAGCACAGCCCTGGAGATGCGGGCAAGGTGTCTCCCCGCTGAGCACAAACGGGCTATAGAGAAATACATCACTACAGGCCGAAAATGTGGTGCACGAGACGGCAGGGGCGGGGCCCGAAGGCACCGCCCCTGCACTCCACTTGTCGCCGATCTGTTCCCGTCGGCCGCGTTACTCCTCGGCCGCGTCAACCTCCGACCGCGTCACTCGTCGACCGGGGACAGCTCACCCTGGATCAGCGACAGGATGACGTGGTTGTCCTGGTACTGCTCGTTCTGCGAGTGCGGGGAGTCATCGGGGAACGACTCCACGCGGACCCCCTCGACCGCCGGGGAGAGGTACTCGTAGGTCCAGATGGGGATGCGCGGCAGCAGCTCGTTGAAGACGATCGACATCGTCCGCAGGGCCTCGTGCTGCTCCTCCTCCGTCTCGGCGCGCCTGGCGGTGTCCACCAGCTCCTCGAGGTCCACATCGCCCTGGGAAGGGCTCTCCACCTGGAGGTCGAAGCCCTGGCCCGGGTCGTCCTCGGTGCCCGCGTTCTCCGTCAGGAAGTTCATCTCGAAGGCGCCCCAGTAGTCGGGCTGCTCCGGGTTGCCCCAGTGGCGGACCGCGACCTCGAAGTCACCGGCGCCCCAGATCCCCCACGGGTTGTCCTCGGGGATGTTGCGCGCCTCGGTCCTGATCCCGAAGTCGTTCCAAGCCTCCTCCACCTGGGTGGCGGTCAGCTCGAAGTCGCCCCAACCGGCGACACCGATGATCTCGAAGCTGGCCTCCTCGCCGTCCGGGAGGTACCACTGGCCGTCCTCCAGGGTCCAGCCGGCCTCCTCCAGCAACTCCGCGGCCTTCTCCTGGTCCTGGTCGTAGTTCTCGAAGTCCGCGAGCTCGTCAGCGGTCAGGATCTCCTCCGCCTGGATGTCCGCCAGACCCGCGTAGTGCTCCACCCGGGAGTAGGCCTCGCCGCGGGCCACCTGGCCGATCTGGTCCCCGTCGAGGATGTAGGCGAGCGCCTTGCGCACGCGCACGTCCTGGACCTCGGGCTTGGCCTGGTGGTTGAACATGAGGCCGACACCGTCGTACCCGGCGTGCTCGACCCACCGGAAGCCCTCCACGCCCTGGAAGGCCTCCTGGTCGGCGGCGGAGGGGGCGAGCGTGGAGTAGTCGACCTCGCCCTGCTGCACCAGGAGGGCCGACTGCCGGTTGTCACCCTTGTGGATGACGACCTCGTCGAAGTTGACCTCGGTCCCCTGGTAGCCCTCCTCGTTGCGTACCAGCGTGATGCGCGCGTCCGACATCTGCGCCTCGTCGAACATGTACGGACCGCTGCAGATGATCTCGTCCGGGTCGAACTCGACGAACTCGGCGTTCCAGTCGGTGTGCTCGTCGTCGCCCTGGCGGACGCCGTCGTTGACCATCTCCAGCGCGCGCTCACCGAAGTTCTCGTAGGTGGCCTTAGAGACGATGCGGTGCTTGAGGATGCTGCGCTCGATGTTGGGGAACGCGTCCTCGAAGCCCAGCCGGACCGTCGTGTCGTCCAGCTTCTCCAGCTCCTCGACCTGCGGGAATCCGGTACCCCACGGCGGAGCCTCCAGGACGCGCATGGCGTAGCTGCGGATCATGTCGTCGGCGTTCAGGTCCTCGCCGTCGCTCCACTTCAGTCCCGAGCGCAGGGAGACGATGAGGTCGTCACCGTCCCACTCGTGCCCCTCCAGCAGGAGGTACTCCCACTCGTGGTCGGCCCAGTTGTAGACGGCGCCCGTGCACAGGAACAGGTCCTTGTAGACGGAGTTGAGGAGCAGCGCGCCGTCCTCGACGTGCACGTTGCGGGTCTGGGAGTCCAGGTCGTAGTCGAAGACCCCGGTGAACTGGGTGGATCCGTCGCCGCCCCCGTCGTCACCGGAGCAGGCGGACAGCAGGCCGGCGCCCGCCACACCGACGGAGCTGAAACCGACGGCCTTGAGGAGGCGCCGCCTACTCAGGTCCTGGAGGACGGCGTTGCGCGGGGGTGTGGAGGTCATTCTTGACGCTTCCTTTCCAAGAGGACGGCGAGCAGACCGAGAATGAGCACGACCAGGCCGATACCGACGGTGGCGACACTGATGACGAACTCGGCTGTGCCGGGGGATGTGAACACGGCCATGAGGGTGCAGGTGAGGGTGAGGAATGCTCCGACGAACAGGCCGAAGCGTCCGATGAGGAGCAGCAACCCGCCTCACCCCTTGGTGACGACGTGGCAGGCGAGCAGCCGGTCGTGGCTGCGCACCAGCGGCGGTCGTTCGGTATCGCAACTGCCGCTCGCGAAGATCGGGCAGCGTGGGTGGAAGTCGCAGCCAGGGGGCAGGTCCGTGAGGTCGGGGATGTCGGAGCTGCGCAGCCGCACCCGCTCCTTGCTCTTGGCGAGGTCGGGGTCGGGCTCGCAGACGGCGGAGATGAGCGCCTGGGTGTACGGGTGCCGGGGGTCGTTGACCACCTGCGGCGTGGGCCCGTGTTCCACGACCTTCCCGAGGTACATCACCGCGATCTCGCCCCGCCAGGCGAAGTACTTGGCTACGGCGAGGTCGTGGGTGATGAACAGGAAGCTCACACCCAGGTCGTCACGGAGCTTTCCAAGGGTGTTGAGCATGCTGACCCGGATAGACACGTCCAGCATCGACGTGGACTCGTCGGCGATGATCACCTCGGGTTCCATCGCCAGAGCACGGGCCACGGCGACGCGCTGGCGCTGGCCTCCGGACATCTGGTGGGGGTACTTGTCCAGGTAGTCCTCGGCCGGGGTCAGGTCGACGCGCTCCAACAGCTCGACGGTCGCACGGCGGGCGTCGTGGCGGTCCTTGACCATCTTGTGGCGGCGCAGCCCCGCCGAGACCGTGGAGTAGACGGTGCGCACCGGGTTGAGGGAGGCATAGGGGTCCTGGTGGATGTACTGGACCGAGCGCCGGAAGGCCGCCCGCGCCTTGCGGTCCATCTCCGCGACGTCCTTGCCGCGGAACAGCACCGAGCCGGCGGTGGGACTGGCCAGCGCCGCGGCCATCCGGGCAGTGGTCGTCTTGCCGCACCCTGACTCCCCCACCAGGCACAGCACCTGGCCGGGGTGCACCTCCAGGTCGACCCCGGCGACCGCGGGGACGTCGCCCCGGGCCGTACTGAAGACCTGCTCGGCGCCGCGCAGGGTCAGCACCGGGGTTTCGGGGCGGCGCCGCTCGGCACCGAGGGCCTCGGCCTCGGAGACGGGAAGGGGTTCGGCGGGCTTGGCGGTCCGGTCAATCACGGGAGACCCCCTCGGCGTGGAGTTCGGCATCGGTGGAGCGCAGGCAGGCCGCGGCGTGGCTCAGACCCAGGTCGCGGGGCTTGAGCACGTCCAGGACGGGACGCGTGGCGGTGCAGGCGTCGACGGCGTGGGCGCAACGGGGCGCGAAGGAGCAGCCCGACGGCAACGCGTGGAGGCTGGGCGGGCCGCCGGGGAGGGACTCGGGCACGTGGAGGTCGCCCACGACCGGGGGCACCGAGTTGATCAGCGCCGAGGTGTAGGGGTGCCGGGACCGGTAGAAGATGTCCCGGGTCGTTCCGGTCTCGATGAGCCGCCCGGCGTACATGGTCCCGACACGGTCGGCGAGCTCGGCGGCCAGGCCGAGGTCGTGGGTGATGAACACCATCGAGAACCTCAGCTCGTCCCGCAGCTCGGCGAGCCGTTCCACGATGGACCGCTGGGTGAGGATGTCCAGGGCCGTGGTGGGCTCGTCGAGGATGAGCAGCTGCGGTTCGAGGGCCAGCGCCAGCGCGATGAGGCTGCGCTGGCGCATACCGCCGGACAGCTCGTGCGGAAAGCTGTTGAGCACCCTGCCCGGGTCGAGCCGGACCATCTCCAGCAGCTCGGCGGAGCGTTCGAGGATCTCCTTGCGGGGGCGACGGCGGCCGACGCGTTCGTGCGCGCGGAAGGTGTCGAGGAAGTGGTCCTCGACCTTCAGGACCGGGTTGAAGGCGTTCATCGCGCCCTGGAAGACCATGGCCGCCTCGTTCCAGCGGAAGCGGCGCAGCCTCTCCTTCTCCAGGGTGCGCACGTCGACGCGGGTCCCGTCCTTGCGGCGGAAGAGGATCTCGCCACCGGAGACCACACCGGTACGCGGGAGCAACCGGAGCAGGCCGAGGCCGAGCGTGGTCTTGCCGCAGCCGGACTCGCCGACCAGGGCCATGGACTGGCCGGGGTACAGGTCGAAGGAGACGTCGTGGACTGCGGTGACCTGCGACTTGCGTCCGGTGCGGTAGCCGACGTCGACGCCGCGGACGGACAGCAGGGCACCGTTGCCGGTGTCCGGGGCGGTGGGGAGGTCGTTCACGGGGCTCACCTGTCCCGGAGTCGTGGGTTGAGGGCCTGCTCCAGAGAACGGGTCATGGTGACCAGCCCGATCTGGAAGAGCATGATCATCACCATCGGGGCGATGAGGAAGGGTGCCGCTTGGGGCAGGAGGAAGGCGTTGTTGTCCCAGGCCTGCTGGATCATCAGCCCCCAGTTGTCGGCGGTGCTGGGCAGGAGGCCGAGCAGGTACATGCCGACGACCGCGTAGATCGCGTTGGTGATGGCGATGATGAAGTTGATGAAGATGTAGCCCAGCATGTTGGGAAGCACCTCGACGAAGAGGATGCGCGCGGTACCGAGGTCCTGGAGGCGTGCGGCCTCGATGAACTCGCGCTCCTTCAGCGTGAGGACCTGCGCTCGGATGGAGCGCATCAGGAAGGGCCAGGTGACCAGCCCGATGATGAAGGAGACCACCAGCGGGGAGGACGTCCGGTAGAAGGAGGCGATGACCAGCATCAGGACGATGAAGGGGATGGTCATCGTGATGTCGGTCAGCTGGAGCAGCAGGTGGTCCAGGCGGCCCCTGACGTAACCGGCGACCGCGCCGAGGACGACGGCGATGGCGACGGTGATGAGGGCGGCCGTGAAACCCACCAGGATGGGTTCGCGCCCGCCCAGGACGAGCTGCGTGAACGTGTCCTTGCCCTCGTGGTTGGTCCCGAGCCAGTGCTCGGAGCTCATCGGACCCCAGATCTTGGTGACGTCCGTGGGGTTGTGGTTGTCGATGAGCAGAGGACCCACGAAGGCGAAGAGCAGGACGCTGAGGACCAGACAGAGTCCGACGAACCCGCTCGCGCTGCGGGTGATCCCCTGCCAGATGGTGCCCCAGACGCCCGCGGCGGGCGCGGGTGCTGCGGTGACGGCCATGGCGTAAGTCCCCCTACTTCCGGATGCGCGGGTCGAGCCTGCTGTACAGCAGGTCCGCGACGAGGTTGGCGATCACCACGCACGAGGTGATGATGATGAGCAGCCCCTGGAGGAGCGGGTAGTCGCGGTAGTTGACCGCGTCCAGCAGCAGCCCGCCGACGCCCTTGTAGACCAGGACCTGTTCGACGAAGATCGCGCCGCCGACGAGGGTGCCGAAGGAGATCGCGATCTGGGCGACCAGCGGCAGGACGGCGTTGCGGCCGACGTAGGCGCCGGCGATACGGCTGTCCTTCAACCCGCGTGCGCGGGCGACGGTCACGTAGTCCTCGCCGAGTACCTCTGTGGTGGAGGCCTTCATGACGAGCATCCAGGTGCCGATGATGGCGAGCACGTAGGTGAAGATCGGCAGGGCCGCGTGGTAGAAGGCGCTGGCGAAGAAGTCGAACGTGAACCCGGGTTGGATGCCGGGGCTGAGGGTGCCGCGCAGTTCGATCGGGTTGAACCAGCCGAGGTACATGCCGCCGCCGACCACGAGGACCATCGCGATGAGGTAGTTCGGGATGGCGCCGAGGACGGAGGCGACGATGCTGAGCACGTGGTCGACGGCCTTGTTGCGCCGGTAGGCCATGACCATGCCTAGGGTGAGGCCGAGGACGATCGCGACGAGTGTGCCGGCACCGATGCTGAAGAGCGTCCAGGGGAGGTAGGCGCCGATCGCGTCGGTGACGCTCTGGCCGGGCCGGTTGATGGTCCCGCCGAGGTCGAAGGTGAAGAGCCCGACGATGAATTCCCACCACTGCTGGTAGATGGGCGCGTCGACGTCGTAGGCCAGCGAGTTCATCGCGATGGCGCGGGCCTCGTTCATCGACATGCCGCCCTGGGTGAGGCGGCCCGCCATGACGTCGATGGGGTCACCCGGCATCGCGCGCCCGAGGAAGAACGTCACGTTGGCCACCACGAAGACCACGACGAGGGCCTTGCGGACCTTCACGAAGACGTAGTTGCGCCAGATCCGGCCCAGGAGGGCAATCGGCTTCCGGGGGGCGGCGGGCCCGGTACCACCGGCTTCGGGTGGGGGTGGGGAGGCCGCGATTTCGGTGGCCACGGGGCTCCTTCGAGCAAGGGGGGACGGCTGTGGTGCGGGCACCACTTTTCTATTAGGAAACTTTCCTAACAGAACATCACGGTAACGCCCCGCCTGTGGCTCACACCACCCCCGTGACCAAACGGCGTCTTTTGCGCGACCCGATCGGCATCGTGAAAAGAACACAGAGCAACAAACCACCACATAAATCCATGGGGTTCTTGTCCACATCCGGCCACACGTCGACACTCATGACATTTGTAGGTGTTGCGGCGATCTATCCGCTTCGTACTGTTACGTCGCGAACGGACACGTTTCCGGCCTAGGGGCCAAGACCCCACTCCTGGGTGGCGGACAAGACATCGGAGGGACCCCCGTGCTCCGAGCACGCATTACCGTCCGAACAGCAGCGGTGGCCACGGCCGCCGGGCTCGCACTCTCCCTCACGGCCGCGCTCCCGGCCGCCGCAGACCCCGTTGACGAGAATGCGCTCGCCCCCTTCCACGATCAGGAGGTCGTGTGGGGCGAGTGCGAGGAAGATCTGCTCGAAGACCTCGAATGCGCCGAGGTCGAGGTCCCCCTCGACTACGCGGACCCCGAAGGCGAACGCCTCACCCTCGGGATCAGCCGCGCCGCCGCAACCGACCCCGAGGCGCACCGCGGCATCCTGCTCCTCAACGCGGGCGGCCCCGGCGGCCCCTCCCGCTATATGGCCGACGCGTACAGCCAGACGCCCCTCGGCGCCGCCTACGACCTGATCGGGATGGACCCGCGCGGGAGCGGCGCCTCCAGCGCCCTGGACTGTGACGTCGAATATCCGCTGATCTCACCGCGGCCGGACGAGGCCGAGATCGCCGCCAACACCCGGGAGACCATCCACTACTCCCGCGCCTGCGACGAGGCGGAGGGCGACCGGCTGCCGCACATGACCACCGCCAACACGGCCCGCGACATGGACGTCATCCGCGCCACGCAGGGCGAGGAGCAGACCAACTACCTCGGCTACTCCTACGGCACCTACCTGGGCGCGGTGTACGGAAGCCTGTTCCCCGAGCGGCTCGACCGCAGTGTGCTGGACTCCCCCATCCACCCGGACCGGGTCTGGCGGGACGTCTTCCTCATGCAGGCGCCCGGACACTCCGCCAACGTCGAGCGCTACACCGAATGGCTCGCCGAGCACGACGAGGTGTACGGGCTCGGCACCACCCCTGACGAGATCGTCGCCAACTTCGACGAGACGTCGGCACGGCTTACCGAAGAGCCGCGCGAAGACGTGCCCGGCGTTCCCGAGTTCGACGGAGCCCTCTTCGACATGATGGTCGGAGAGGGCGCCCGCGACCAGGGAGACTGGGATGAGACCAGCTGGGTCGTGCAGGCGCTGGTCACCGGTGAACCGGTCCCTGAACTGGACGGCGGAGCCGGGATCCCCGACGACCTCCTTGAGCTCACCGAGATGAACTTCGACCTGTTCTCCGCGGTCGTGTGTGAAGCGGAGTGGCCCGACCGGATCAGCGAGTACCACGCTGACACGCGCGAGCAGCGGGACGAGCACCCGTTCGGGGTCGGAGCGCTGTGGGCGACACCGCAGACCTGCGCCTTCACCGACAACCAGCCGACCGAGCCCCCGGTCGAGGTGGAGCACGGCGGGTCCACGGAGCCGCTGGTCATCGCCGGTGAGTTCGACCCCCAGACCCCGTATGAGGGTGCGCCGGTCATGGCCGACCGCCTGGGTGCGCCGCTGGTCACCGTCACCGACGACGGCGCGCACGGTTTCTACGGCATGGGGGATGAGGAGGGCCTCCTCTACCCGTGCGTGGACGACCTCGTGCACTCCTATCTGCTGGACGGCACGGTGCCCGAGGACACCGAGTGCCCGGGCGTACCCCGGCCCGAGGGCACACCGGAACCGCCGGGTGAGGTCGTAGCCCTCGGCGACGGGTGGATGCCGTACGACGAGATGGAGCGGACCTCGCCCCTGCCGGGTTTGCGGGACTGACGGCCCGGACAGGCTGGCCGGTCCGGACAGGCTCGCCCGGACAGGCTGGCCGGTCCGGACAGGACGACGGCCCGCGTCATCGGATGGCGCGGGCCGTTGCTTGTGGACTGTTAGATGTTGGAGTCCTCGAACGAGCCGGTGGTCGGGCCGGTCGGGTCGCCGACGATGCAGAGGAAATCACGGTCTCCCGCGTCCCAGGTCTCGTCACTCGGGAAGAGCGTCGTGATCGCCAGGACCGACTCTTCGAGCGGGACACCGACGAAACCCTCGTACATGTCGACACACTCTTCGTCGACCATGTCCGCGACCTCGTCGAAGCCGGGGTAGTCACCGTCGGCATCGAGGTCGCCGTCCGCGTAGACCTCGAGTTCATGGGGCTCCGAGCAGTCCACGACGGGCACGGTGGCCACCGTGTCGTCCTCGTCGAACTCGAGCTCGTGCAGGCAGTCGCCGACGGTGAGGAGATTGACGTTCGTGTCCTCCGGACCGGAGAGGTCGTCCGGCTCGGTCTCGACGGGTTCGGGCTCCTCCGTTTCGACCGGTTCCTCGGTTTCGGTGGGCTCCGGCTCCGGTTCGGGTTCGGCCACGGGAGAAGGGGCGTCGGTGTCGCCGCTCAGGGCGGGCGGCAGAAGGGGGAGTCCACACGCCGACAGGGACAGGGCGGCACCGGCGGCCAGGGTCCCCATGGCTATACGGCCTAGCAAAGGGTGGCGCGCTTCGGACAACATGACGGCTCCACTGGATCGTTGGTCTTATGCCGACACGCAGGTGAGGATCGGCGATACCTATCCAGATGCACCCAGGTGCGAGAAGGTTTCGCCCCGTTCACGAAGAAGTTCCGAAAGGGGCGAAACCGGTCGAGTGGTGCGAGTGATAGACGGGTTGATGAGGTGGCCGATGGGCCGGAGGGCCGGAGGGCCGGAGGTGGTTGGGCCGGAGGTGGTTGGGCCGGAGGCCGACGGTGGCGGGGCCGGAGGGAGCTGGTGACGGGTCAGCGGTTGGAGCCCTCGAAGCTCTCGCTGACGGTCCCGGTGGGGTCAAGGGCGTAGCAGAGGATCTCCTGGTCCCCCATGTCCCAGCCCTCTTCGGTCGGCACCAGGGGCCAGACCTCGAGCTCCGAGTCCATGAAGTCCACACCGACGTAGTTCGCGAAGGCGCTGCCGTAGCAGATCTCGTCGATGGAGTTGTCCAAGGACGCCTCACCGGGGAAGTCACCGTCAGGGAGGTCTTCGGTGTGGAAGACCTCGGCGTCGTGGGGTTCCGAACAGTCGACGAGCGGGACGTTGGTGACCTCGTCGCCAGAGAACGCGGCCTCCATCTCACTCTCGACGAAACAGTCGCCCGCGCTCAGTTCCATGACATTGCCGCCACCGGGGCTGAGGACCGAGGCCACCAAACCGCAGGCTGAGAGGCTGGCCGCCGTACCCGCGGCTAGCAGCGCGAGGGAGGTGTTGCGAACGGCTGGGGTGAGAGTGGACATGAGGGTGCTCCGGTATTTCTTCATAAAAGGGGTCCCGCCCGGGTTGTCGGCGAGAGGAAGAAGAATTCACCAAGCGGCCGCCCATGTCAATCTGGATTCGAAAACTCACAAGTACGTCATGGACAAGCACTCCGAGTGACACTGTGACCCCTTCGGATGACCCCGCCCCTTTTTTAAGCTTTAATTTTACCTCCAGACAATTTCCAACAGAAGAAAGGGACAATTCTGAGAGTGCTTGGCGTGAGGTCCTTTTGTTAGTTTGGGTTGCCTGCTCTAGTGGCTAGGGGTTGCCTGCCCTGGTGGGGGTTCCTCCTTTGGGTTGGGGTGTCCTCCTTTCCCGCCGCCCGATTGTGGCCGTCTCCGCTGCGCGCCTCAAGGTCGTCGCCATCGAGCGCTTCGCGCGTCATTGGCGCTCCACCTTGACCCGCTCCGCTGCGACGGCGGGTTGGCGGCTATCGGGAAAGGGGGACGGGTGGTTGAGGCCTGCGTCGGTTCGGGCTTCGCTCGAAAAACCGAACCCCTCGGCCTGGCGGCCGATGCCTGCCCCTGCGCCGGAGCGTTGACGCCTGGCGGTGTCACGGCCGGTCAATCTCTGCTGCGAAAGCCGAACCCCGAACAGCACGGCCTACGGCCGGTGGTCCACTCCGCCGGAGCGTTGGCGGGTCGGGTGTCGCGGCCGGTCACGGTGTGCGGCGAACCCCTCGGGAGAATGCCGGGGACCCAGGGCGTGGGGGCGTGGGGCGGTAGGGCCTTGGCGGGCGGTTACCGCTCCTCAGGTGTGGGGGTGGGTGTGGGGGCTGGGTCTGGGTCCCCGTCCGGGTCCTTGCCCCCACCCGAGTCCTCCCCCTTGTTCTTGCTTCCCCGGTTGCGGTGGGAGGGGCGGCCCTGCCACGTGGACTGGTCCGGGTTGGTCTCCCTGCGGTACTTGAGCCGGTTGTGGTCCGAGCACAACGGCTGGATGTTGTGTGTGCCACGCGCACAAAGAAAGGTTGAGAAGGAGGTAGGAAACCTTAATCGATGTGCTAACTGCGTGAAAGATGAAGGATATGGCCCTTCGGTGCCGCTCTTCGGGGAGGGGTACCAAA